>NZ_VPDL01000005.1:0-134556 GCF_013417705.1 Acinetobacter sp. YH12235
CTCATGAAATACGGTATTCTGATGTGACAAAACCTGAATCCTGGTCGTTAAAGTGTTTGTTTGCACTCATATTTTAACTGTTAGGACTCAGGTTTTTTTATTTAAAGCAAACTATGGGACAGCAGTGGAGAGTGCCCCTCTTTTAAAAAGAGGGGGCTTTTATTTTTGACTATGCGATTGAGCGAATATTTTCAGCCAATTGTGCCAGCGCTTGATCATCCGCCCTTCGAGCATCATGCGATGAAATATAGCCCTCATAAGCATCAAAATACTTATCGACTGAAGAATTAATTGGCTGCCATTTTTCATGGGTATTTTTAGTCTGATGCATTGGAAATAGCTTGGCATGCACATGATCGACACCAAATCCCTCGAACACCATTGCTGTTCGGCCAACGTCATCAAAATAACGATCCAATTTTAGGGCTACCTGCTTGGTATATAAAACCAGATTTGTCAGCACCTGGTCACTCAGTTCAAAGGCATAGCTGGAATAATGCTGTTTTGGAATCACTACGCTTGCGCCCAATGTATTGGGAAATATAGTAAGAAACGCCATAAAATCATCATTTTCATCGATTAAATGACATGGCAATTCCCCTTTTACCATTTGACAGAAAATACAATTTTTACTCATTTTAAGATCCCCTAAATTTTTATATTTTTTAAAAACTTCAATGAAATTTACTTTATTTTTTAACAATATAAATTATAAAATTATGACTCTTCAGACTGTTTAGCTTAAAAAATTCAGTTAAGTGGTTTAAACCTCAGCCACCACATTACGTCCTTTCGCTTTGGCCTTAAATAACGCCTCATCGGCCTGTTCCAGTAAAGCAATCCATGACTCTGCACCAATCGCTACCCCAATACTCACCGATACATGAATATCTTCATCAGCTGCGGTCAGAATAGAATGTTCAGCGACTTCGGTCCGGATTTTATTCGCCAGCATGAAAGCATGCTGCATCTCGATATTTTCAATCAGGACCAGAAACTCATCACCGCCATAGCGAACCAGCAGATCCGAAGCTCGAACATTGGCTTTTAAGCGTTCTGCAACCAGCTGAATAACCTGATCACCAATAATATGCCCATATTGATCATTGACCTGTTTGAAGTGATCAATATCAATAATCATCAGGCAGGTTCGCTTAAACTGGGTCGGATGCACTTCCATAAAACGGATATATTCATCGAGCGCAAAACGGTTAGCCAGTCCTGTCAGGGAATCGGAATGGGCAATATTTTTCAGTCGAAATTCTAATGCTTCACGCTCTTGCAGCATGTGCTGCAGTTTTTGAATTGCTGTAAATAAGGATTCAGTAGGCCGGTCTATTTTTAGTTTTGATTGGGCTTGCTTCCGTTCAGACCCAGTGGACAAATCAAATAAAATTTTACGTGCCCGAATTAAAGGAATAAAGATGCGTTTACGCGCAAAAATCATGGTCAAAATTGCCGTAATCAGGGAAATTCCAGATAAGGCCACCGTCCAGATCAAATGATTCAGACTATGGCGCATTTCCTTAATAGCCACATCTTTGGTGTATTGCAGTAAATAGTTCTGCAAATCAATCACTGTTGTAAATTTATCTACAATAGCTTCAGTCAGCTGGGTTCCAGTTAAATAATAAGGACGCTGCTGGCGGCTATCTTCAATCAGTCGCTCCACAATCGGTAAACCTTGCTGAATAAATTCAGTTCCGACCCGTTGATGTAAACGAATAAACTCATCAGTTTTGTCCTGAACAGGCTGTAGCGTATCAATGATATCCCAGAGGTAGCGTACCTGATGCTGGACTTGTAAGGAACGGGTAATGTTTTGCTCTGGAATGTGGGTTCCAAATGTCACATGTGCCATGACATTTGACGCTACCCGACCCGATTGATCCCTGAGATCAGATAAAAACAGGATTTCACTCATGTAATTACCCAAACGGGCAGATGGCGTAGCAGAGGCAATCACTACTCCTTTCAGAATTTTACGGCTGCTATCCCAGGCAGTAAACATGGCGAGAATAGCCTGATCCATTTCCTGTGCAGTACGTTCCGGGCGAGGTATTTGAGTATAGAGATCGACCTGCTGACGTCCATTCTGCAAGCTCGGTTTCAATTCAGATAAAAGTTGCTGGCTTAGGTGATTAAAACCAACCTGATCAAGTGCCTGAGCCGTAATTTGCATCTGTTGATCGACTTCCTGACGGTAATCGCTTAACTCCTGCTGATGTTTGGCAAATTCCTCAACCGAGCTAGACATTACTTTGTTGGCAGGTGCCCGTTCCCGGGAGATTTTATTGGCGAGATCGGTGACCTGTTGTAAGGCATAAAGCTGCTGATAGGTTTGTTTTGATTTTAAATAATGTTGACTACTATCAATAATTAAGGGAATACAAATACACAATAAACATAAAATAATGATCGACATCGACCAGTACAGATGTTTGCTGATTTTCTCAGAGCGCAAAGTATTCATCTTGATTTTTAGTCCTTCACATGAATCAAGGACTCCCCATTTAATAGTAGATAGATTATACAAATAAACGCCTACTCATCATCAATATTTCTTCCCAATTGCTTTGATTTTCAGAAGGTTTTTCTTATGTTCTTAAAGGTTTTAACTCTTTATATTTTCAGGATTTTTCATCTGTTATCACTAAAATATAAATAGGAATGAAAATTTCATAATTTAAAATATAAGAAAATTAAAAAACTCGCTTTCTGAACTATTTACACGTGCAACAATTAGGTGCATAATGCACTGCATTAGGGCGAGTTAAATTATTCCTCAGCAGATTTTTTGATTTACCCGCAAATTTTGGCGAAAAAACCTCAATTTTATATAGAAATTGAGGTTTTTTTTTGCAACTTTATAGAACGAAGCAATTTTTAAATTGAAATAATGCACCATTAAGGTGCACTTAAGAATCATCTTTGACGGCTTTCTATACTAGTTTTTCTAATCTTCTTTTATGAACTAATCCGTAGACTGATGCTTCTAAAAAATTCTGGCAAAAAAAAGCCCAACCTTGGGGAAAGCTGGGCCGATAAAAACAAAAATATGTGGAGAATCAGTCAAATTATCATGTAAAAACATGAACTCTAACCTGATTTTTTTATTATCAGTCAATTTGGTAACAATGTAAAGCACATTAATTTACTAGGATTTATGGCATATCACAATTTATAGACAAAACAGTGAAATACATCACATTATAACCCTGATTTTGTCGCTAAACCGATCAATTCTTTCATAAATTTGCTTTATATTACAGTTTTTACGCCTCTCTTAAATTCAGTGTAATAAACATGATTATTTTCATGATAAATAAATTGGTTTTTTGAATTAAAATCCACTATTCAACTTAATTAAACAATCAAAAAATCCTTTATTAATTCATTTTCCTGATTAGATGTAACAATTTATTTAGTATACAACATTGTTATTTAAGCTTTTTTCTAAAATAACTAAATTTTCTAATTAAAAGACTATTAAACAAAATCAATACAATGATTTTGTACAAAAAAATAGCGATTTCGAATTGGATTGACTTAATAAATTGTCACAATACAATACGTTCCTGTTGTACATCTTTTGTAACAAAATGGTAAATATCATGAAAAAACTCGGTTTAGCCACTGCTTTATTATTAGCCATGACCGGTGCTCAAGCATATCAATTCGAAGTTCAAGGTCAATCAGAGTTCATCGACAACACTGTAAATGACAAAGATTTCACTGGTGCTGTTCAAGGTACTTACTACTTCAAAGATGTAGACGCTTCTAAAGGCCCTTTAGCTGAAGCTGCTTTCATCAACCAGGCATCTAACGTTTCTGCTGCTTATACATATGGCGAATATGATGTAGATGCTGATGATAGAGACCAGACTTCTCATACTTTCGGTGTGAAAGGTGAAGCTTACATCCCAACTAAAGTTGTTCCTGCTTATGCAAGCGCTTCTTATAGCCATACAATTACTGATGGTAAAGGTGGCCAAAATGATGACAATGGCGACCGTTATGCATTAGAAGTAGGTGTACTCCCTATTCCTAACTTCCTGGTAGCTGTAGGTTACACAAGCGTTGCAGACCAAACTTCTTATGACGCTTTCAATATGTTCAACAACGGCGTTGCTAAAGCTGCTCTTGAGTCTCGCACAATCGATGAAGACCAAGATGCAATCACTGCTCGTACTAAATATGTAGGCGCAATTGACGGCACTAACATGTCACTTGGCTTCGAAAGCGGCTTGGTTTATGGTGAAGATACTGCTTACAACCTAGGTACTACTTTGTACATCAACCCTAAATTAAGCGTTGGTGCATCTTATATGGAATCTAGCTACGCTAACTCTCCAGACAAAGCTTGGGGCGCAAACGTAAACTACTTCATCACTCCAGCAGTTGCTGTAGGTGCTAGTTATGTGAACTCAAACTACGAAGCAAATCTTGCTCAAAATGCTGTAGTTCGTGATACACAAACTGTAGGCTTAAATGCTAAATTCCGTTTCTAATTTCTGAATTAGTGACTGAATAAAAAAAGGACGCATCAGCGTCCTTTTTTATTGGATCAAATATTTATTCTGGAGAACGGACCAGACTTAAAAAGTGCAGATGACGTTCATATTGGTCAATGATGTCCTGGATTAAATCTTCCTGAGTCCATTCCATCACATCATAATTTTGCCCCCCTTCCCTTAAAAAGACTTCTGCCTGATAAGATTGCGGAGAATCTGCATCCGGCATAAAGCTCGGTGCTAAAGTCTGGGTAGCAATGACCTGATAAATAAAGTTCATTTCATTCTGATGATCGACACGTAACTCGATCCCATCTTCCAGTTTAAAGATTTTCACCTGGATGTGACGACGTTTCAGTTCAACCTGAAAACTGTTAAAAGCTTTGCTGACCATCGTATCAATATAATCACGTACTTCATCATGCGTATGCGGATAATGCATAATTAAACCGAGTCGCTGTTGCCAGCTACGCGGGTTCTGAATGGCCCGCGGGGTAATACGTGCAGCTTGTAGCGCATGCATTTTCGTTACATCCAGATGCAGGGCCTTAATCAGTCCCCAGCAAATCAGCAGCATAATAAATGTAAACGGCAAGGCACTCATAATCGTAGCCGACTGCAAGGCTTCCAGCCCACCTGCCAGTAACAGAATGATGGCCAATAAAGCCATTAACACGGTCCAGAACAGACGCTGCCAAGTCGGTGAATTCTCGGTTTTCGCCGTGAGATAATCCGTGACTAATGATCCAGAATCTGCTGAAGTGACAAAGAACAGGATAACCAATACCGTAGCAATAATACTGGTGACTGAATTAAATGGCAGATTACCTAAAAATTCGAACAGCGCTACAGAGGAGTCACGTTGTACTGCCTCAAGCAGATTAGTATTGGCTTCATGCATGATACTGAATAATGCAGCATTGCCCATAAAGCCCATCCAGATTAAGGTAAATCCGGTAGGAATCAGTAGAACCCCCACAATGAACTCACGGATACTGCGGCCTTCGGATACTCGGGCAATAAACATCCCGACAAATGGCGACCAGGAAATCCACCAGGCCCAATACATAATGGTCCAGCCACCAATCCAGCCACTAGGCTGATAAGCATACAGATTAAAGGTCATACTGAACAGGTTTGCAACATACTGGCCAGAGTTTTGAATGGTGGTCTGCAGAAGATAGATGCTTGGACCGGTAACAAAAACAAAGATGAGTAGCAGTAAGGCAAGCAGCAGATTCAGTTCAGCTAGGCGTTTGATGCCCTTATCCAAACCAAAAAATACGGACATTGATGCCATTACAGTGACGGCAATAATCAAAATGACCTGAGTACTGGGGGTCTGCTCAACTCCAAATAGGTAATTCAGACCCGAATTAATCTGAGTCACCCCAAAACCTAAAGTTGTCGCAACCCCAAATACTGTCCCTAAGGTGGCAAAAGTATCTACCCCGTCTCCGATCGGGCCATGAATCCGGTTACCGATCAATGGATATAAGGCGGAGCGAACTTTTAAAGGCAGGTTATGTCGATACGCAAAATAGGCCAATGACAGACCCACAATGGTGTAAATCGCCCAGGCATGCAGGCCCCAGTGGAAGAAGGTCACGCGAATAGCCTGCTGTGCGGCCAGTACAGTTTCCGGGTCACCAGCAGGCGGTGTGACATAGTGCATAACCGGTTCGGCAACACCGAAAAACATCAGGCCGATCCCCATTCCTGCGGTAAACAGCATGGCAAACCAGGATGCCTGGCTGTATTTTGGCTGGCTATGGTCGGGCCCGAGTTTGATTTTCCCCATATCAGACAGGGCAATATAAATCAGAACAATCAGGAAGATCGCCACGGAGAGGACATAAAACCAGCTAAATGAAGTGGTAATCCACGCATTCATTTGCTTGGTCAACAGGTCGAATGAATCAGGTGCCAGTATTACCAGTCCCAAAAAAATGGCGATAATCACCACTGTACTAATAAAGACATTCGGATTGATATTGGCAAACCAGGATGAAGGTTTGGAAGGCATAGATCCCCCATTTTTTTAATAGATTGAATGCCGGGAGGCTTGAATCATTATTGATAAGTAAAAACATTCTGATCGAGAGAATTACGATCAAAGATACGTTTTGGACCTTAAGATTTTAAAATATTCAGGAAAATAAAGCCGTTAAGTTACTGTAACCAAGCTATGCAGCTCTGTACGTTCTATTCCTCAGGCTTTCTATGCTTATGTTGTATATGAGTCTGTTTAGGAAGATGGGAAATATACTGTAAGGCAATCAGACGGGAAACAATCAAGGCCAGATACATTACCCCGACAAACATTTGGATAATGGCAAGCATCCGTGCGACCGGGCTGACCGGCATCACATCAGATAATCCTGTAGCAGACTGTACACTAAAGCTCAGAAAGAGCAGATCCAGCCACGGCTGATAAGCTTTTAGATCTGGGTCCGAAAAGCTGTAAGGTACCCATAACTGGCAAATGCTATAGAGAAAAGCAAAGCCCCAAGCCAGCAATGTGAAAACTGCTCCCGCTGCAAATAGTTCGTCTTTGGTCAGATAACGGTCATGAAACATATAACGTAACAGGCCATACGCTGCACTGAAGTAGGCACTGGCTTCAAACAGATGCGCGACGATCATGATCCAGGTATAGCGCAGCCCCAACACAATTAATGACGAAAAGAAGATGGCCCCTGCGACAAAGATGAGTCCCAGAATGGTAAACATCGGAGTCTGACGAATTACCTTGGCAATCACCAGCAAGACCACCACTCCCAGCATCCATGTACCCGCGCGATAAGAAACGCTGTCATAACTCAGCATCGACAGAATCAGAATCAGTAACTGCAGGCATAGCAGCCAGGCAGAAGGCAGATACTTAAAATGGGTCCAGAATCGTAGCAGGGAGTGCTTCATGAGATTTGTCTTGATGTCCTGTCGAGCATCATTATTGTTATCGCTGGCTTAACATAGCATGATCTGTCGAATGGATAGAAACAGGATTGTATAAAAATCATTGAAATCTCAGTTAAAAATAGCTGTATTTAATTTTAGATAACCTATCCCAAAGTATTTCATTGGGTAGCTCAGGTATTTTATCGCTATAAAAAAAGCCCCCATCAGGAGGCTTTTTTAGGACATCAGATCTTAGTGATCAGATGCACCTGAGATTCCAATACCTGTTTGTGAGCGAACAAACTGTGCATCGAAAGCTTTGCGTTCTGCTTGTGCTTTCACTGAGCGGTCTGTGATGGAGAAGAACCAGCAGCAGAAGAAAGACAGTGGCATTGCAAATAATGCAGGACCATTAAATGGAACGACTGGTGTATCTGAAATCGCGAAAGTATCTACCCAAACGGCTTTAGACAGTACGATCAGTACTACTGCAGTCACCAAACCAACCACGCCACCAATGACAGCACCACGTGTGGTCAGGCCTTTCCAGAACATAGACAGAACCAGTACCGGGAAGTTGGCACATGCGGCTACCGAGAATGCCAGACCCACCATGAAGGCAACGTTTTGCTTCTCGAACAGGATTCCCAGAATCATCGCAAAGATAGCAAGACCAAGAGTTGCAATTTTAGACATGCGCAGTTCAGATTCAGGTGTAGTACGGCC
This sequence comes from Acinetobacter sp. YH12235, assembly GCF_013417705.1. Taxonomy (NCBI): domain Bacteria; kingdom Pseudomonadati; phylum Pseudomonadota; class Gammaproteobacteria; order Moraxellales; family Moraxellaceae; genus Acinetobacter; species Acinetobacter sp. YH12235. The sequence goes on from NZ_VPDL01000005.1 coordinate 8,142, forward strand.
TTTCTTGAATACGTTTGCATACAAGTCATGTGAAATTGCTGAAGCACCTGACAAGGTCAAACCTGCAACTACCGCAAGAATGGTTGCGAATGCCACTGCAGAAATGAAGCCCATGAACAGGTCACCACCCACAGCATCTGCCAGGTGAACCGCGGCCATGTTGTTACCGCCCACCAGCTCTAGCTTGCCTGTGATTGCCATTTTTGCAATGTCCAGGAACTGCGGGTTGTTCGCTACGTATAGAATCGCACCGAAACCGATAATGAAGGTTAACAGGTAGAAGTAACCGATAAAGCCTGTTGCAACCACCACTGATTTACGTGCTTCTTTGGCATCTTTTACTGTAAAGAAACGCATCAGGATATGTGGCAGACCTGCTGTACCAAACATCAGCGCCAGACCAAGAGAAATCGCATCGACCGGATTCGAAGCGAGATTACCCGGACCCATAATCTTGGTTGCATCTGCAAGGCTCAAGTCATGTACTTTAGAGTAAACCTGAATCGATTGTTCAAACATATTGGTAAAGCTGAAACCTACGCCCTTCATTACCATGAAAGCCATAAATGTCGCACCAGACAACAGCATTACTGCTTTAATGATCTGTACCCAAGTGGTCGCTAGCATGCCACCGAAGATTACGTAAGCCATCATCAACAGGCCAACAATCACCACAGCAATATTGTAGTTCAGACCGAAGAGTAACTTGATCAACTGACCTGCACCTACCATCTGTGCGATCAGGTAAAACGCAACCACAACCAGTGAACTTAATGCAGCTAGAGTACGCACCGGTTTTTCTTCCAGACGGAACGACACTACATCAGACAGGTTAAATTTACCCAGGTTACGCAAACGTTCTGCCACCAGGAATAAAACGATTGGCCAACCCACCATAAAGCCTAGTGAGTACAGCAATCCGTCAAAACCGGACAGGAATACCATCGCGGAAATACCGAGGAAAGATGCTGCAGACATGAAGTCACCAGCAATGGCCAGACCGTTCTGGAAGCCAGAAATCCCGCCGCCGGCAGTATAGAAATCATTAGTATTTGTGGTTTGTTTGGCAGCCCATTTGGTAATAAATAAGGTTGCTCCAACGAAAATCACAAACATGATAATCGCGTGCCAGTTGGTCGCTTGCTGCTCCGCAGCACCCAGATCTGGTCCAGCAAATGCCATTGCCGAGCTGAGCAAGGTCAGCGCTGCAGCAGCAAGCGCTTGATATGAAATCCCTTTCATCTTAGTGTTGCCCCTTTTCTTTTGTAATCGCTTCCACTTCCTGAATTGCTTCTCTGTTCAGCTGATCAAGTTTGTTATTGGCAATGTAGGAATACACCCAGCACAATATAAAAGACAAAATAATGATACCGATACCTAGAGGTACACCCCAGGTCGTTACACCGCCAGAAATTGAAGACAATAGAAATTCTTTGTTGTAGCCAACAAGCAACATGAAACCGACATAGACAAATAGCATGATGCCGGTTAAGGTCCAGCTCAGCGTACTTTTTCTACGTACCATTTCTTTGAATTTGGGATTCTGTAGAATTCTTTCTACTTGGGCCTCATCCATAGTTACACTCCTGTAGCCCCACCATGGGCTTACTATTTTTTAATTCGAATTATCACTGTTGCAAAATAACAACATTTAGAATGACTTGTAATTTAGACTTTGGTCGTTAAAAAATGATCAATTTAAACTGCTGAGTGCATGATGCGGTATCATAGCGTCATGCACAGTACACATCAGGCTATATGAACAGTTGGCTCATCATAGGGGTGCTCGCCCTCTATATCACTTTACTCTTTACTTGCGCTTTCTATGGGGAAAAACATGCCAGCCGGCTGAGTACCCGTGGCCGCATGCTATTGTTTAGTTTAACTTTAGGCGTCTACTGTTCTTCCTGGACATTTTATGGCGCGACCGGTGCTGCGGTTCGTGAAGGAATTATTTTCCTGCCGATCTATCTTGGTCCCCTGCTCTTTGTCGCGATTGGTTACGATATCTGGCGCCGTCTGGGACGGGTACGCCAGCATCATGCGATTTCCTCTATCGCCGACTTCGTCGCTGCACGTTATGGTAAGAGTGGGCCTCTGGCTTCGCTGGTCACCATTCTGGCGGTGATTGCCATCATTCCCTATCTGGCTTTGCAGTTACGTGCAATTGCCTTGAGTGCGGCGGTCATTCTGGAACCTTCAGCCGGGATTGCCAGTACCACCAATAGCGTACTGTTCCTGACTGGCGTCCTGGCGATTCTGGCGATGATTTTCGGTACCCGGCAGATTGCCAACACCGAACAGCATGGCGGTCTGATGCTGGCTGTCGCCTTTGAGTCTTTTGTTAAGTTATTTGCCTTGCTGGCCGTAGCTTGTTTCTTTATTTTTGAAGCACCAGAAAATCTGCCTCAGATCAGTAGCGATATTCAGTCAACCTTCCATGATGTACAGCTGTTTGGCGTACCGGAAAGTTTCTGGGTACAGACCCTGTTGGCTGCACTGGCGATTATCTGCTTGCCACGTCAATTCCACGTAGCAGTGGTTGAATTACGGGATGAAAAACATATCCGTGGTGCACGTCGCTGGTTTGCCATTTATCTGATTCTGACCACACTGGCAATTATCCCGATTGCCAGCTGGGCACTGCATGCGGCTCCCCAATATTTAGCGATTCCAGATGTCGCGGTACTGTCTTTACCGCTTAGCTATAATCAGGACTGGCTGACCTTATTGGCCTTCTTAGGCGGTTTCTCGGCTTCGACTGGTATGTTACTGGTGTCTTCAGTCGCCCTGTCGATCATGCTGAGTAATGACCTGATCATGCCAGCGCTCTGGCGGTTAAACCTGATCTCACGGCATGACAAGCGTTTACCACTGGTACTGAAATTTACCCGCCGGATCTGTATCCTAGCCGTGATGTTGATGGGCTTTCTGTTCTTCAACTTTTTTAATGATATTGACCAGCTCTCAGTCTTTGGTCTGCTGGCCTTTAGTGCCGTGGCACAATTCGCCCCTGCCCTGATTGGTGGTCTGTATTGGCGTGGCGGGAGTAAGCAAGGTGTATATGCTGGCCTGCTGACCGGTTTCGCTTTATGGTCGTATACCCTGCTATTACCAACGATTTTGCGCAGCCTGCCAGAAGCCTATCAGCAGTTCAGCCAGAGTTTTCTGGAACAGGGTCCTTTGGGCTGGAACTGGTTACGTCCTGAAGCCCTGATCGGTTTCGAATCTTTTGATCCTTTAACGCATGGTGTGGTCTGGGCACTAGGTCTGAACACATTCCTATATATCTGGGTTTCCCGGATGTTCCGTCCAAGTGTGGCTGAACAGATTCAGGCGGAAAGTTTCTTCTACTATGAAACCAAGCCGCTTCCTTCTCAAAGTCCATCTACTGATGTCAGCTACTCGCATCAGGATGTGGCCCGTTTAAAAGTTGGTGACCTGATTACGCTGGCCAAGCGCATTACCGGTGAAGGTCCAACCATGCAGGCCTTCCAGCAGTTCTGTGCTCAAAATAGTGTGGAACTGAATGAAAATAGCAGTGCCAATGGCATGTGGTGGCGTTTTACTGAGCAGTATCTGGCCGGTACCATTGGTGCAGCCTCGGCACGTACCCTGCTGACTACCGCGATGGTGAATAATGGCCTGGCCCTCGGTCAGGTGGCGAATATTCTGGATCAGGCCTCACAATGGCAGCGTTTTAACCAGAACCTGATCATGACCATGATCGACCATATGACCCAAGGGGTGAGTGTGGTTGATGAAAATATGTGTCTGGTCGCCTGGAACAACCAATACCTGAAACTGTTCGACTATCCAAAAGATATTGTTTATGTCGGCTGTCCAATCGCTGACCTAATCCGTTATAACGCTGAACGCGGTGAATGCGGTCCGGGCTCGGTCGAAGAACATGTGCGTAAACGGATTCACTGGATGCAGGTCGGCAGTGCGCATGAATTTGAACGGATCCGTAAAGATGGCCGCGTGATTCAGATGCGGGGTAACCCAATTGAAGGCGGTGGTTTCGTGACGACCTTTGCCGATATTACTGCCTTCCGTGAAAATGAAGCATTACTGGAAGCCCGGGTTCAGGATCGTACCCAGCAGCTCGCTGATGCCCTGTCTGAACAGCAACTGGCGCGTGAACAAGCCGACAAAGCCAATATGTCCAAGAGCCGCTTTATTGCTGCCGCCAGTCATGACCTGTTACAGCCAATGCATGCTGCACGTCTGTTCAGTACGGCGCTGGAGCAAAGTGTACAAAGCGAAGAAGATCGCAAGACCCTGCAGCAACTGGATCGTGCCCTGCATGGGGCAGAAAGCATGCTCTCAGCTCTGCTGGATATTGCCCGACTGGAGGGCGGTACGATTCAGCCGAAACGCCAGGCTTATCCACTGCATGATTTATTAAGTGATCTGGAACTGCAATTCAAATCCATTGCGGCACAACGTGGCATCAAACTGCGAGTGCATGATGCCCAGTTCTGGATTGACACCGATCCACAATGGATTCGCCGGATTATCCAGAACTTTGTCAGCAATGCCCTACGTTATACCGCCAAAGGTAAGGTCGTGGTCGGTGTACTGCGTTCTAGCAACCGGCCAAATCATATCCGGATCGGGGTTTGGGATACCGGTCCCGGTATTGCTGAAGAACAGCGGATCAAGCTGTTCCAGGAATTCGAGCGTTGTGGCCATACTTCGCCTTGGGGTGAACAGGGTCTGGGGCTTGGTCTCGCCATCGTGCAACGTATGACTGGTCTATTGGATTATCCAGTTCATGTTTCTTCCGAGCTGGGCAAAGGTTCCTGCTTCATGATTGAAGTGCCACTGACCGCAGCACCGAAAGTCGTTGCCGCCCCTGTTCAGGCTGTGCCGTTGAAGTCCAAGGCCTTTAAGATTCTATGTCTGGACAATGATGAAACCATTCTGGAAGGCATGTCGACCTTATTGACCAAATGGGGTTATCAGGTCTTTAAAGCCACCGAACCAGAACAGGCCGCCGAGATGATTCAGCAGGAAAATATTCAGGTCTGGCTGGTCGATCAGCATTTAAACCAGGACAAGATCGGTCTGGACTTTATTCTGGAACATCGTAGTAGTGATATTCCGGTGGCATTGATTACCGCAGATTCTGATCCGGAACTGCCACAGCGCCTGAAGGATTTAAATATTGTCCTGCTGAAAAAACCGTTGAAGCCTGCTTCACTCCGTTCCTGGTTATCCGGTCTGAAAATCTCAGGTAGCTAGAACTTTTTATTTTCATCTCAATGCCCATTTTAATGATTTAAAGTGGGCATTTTTTATACCAAACAAATACCTTTCTTTACCTGACTGGCAAAAAAATCAGGCCAATGTGCTAAAAGCACCAAATTTCACATAATTCCTGCTGATAAATTGCTCAAAATTATCATTTCAGCATTCTCTATGGCAAAAGCCACCAATTCTATTAATATACATGTGTACACCTAGTTACAATTATTTAAGTTGTTGTTTTAAATTAATTTTTAATCCTATTTTATGGCAGATAGAACTTTGGTCGTATTTTTAATACAACAAGCTTAGTTCTAAAAATAGACAATATAAGAAACGATCAGTTTCCATCTGACAATGCCTAAATCCTTTTGGCAGCTGGTCTATTTGCACTGCTAGATAGGAGTTATAAAAATGAAACTCGATGAATCAATTGCTCAGCTTCCCGCACAGACTCAGCAATTCCATCGCCAATATGGTGCTAATGCCTTATTACCCAGCATCGACTGGGCACAAATGTTTAAATACAGCAAACTCGACGATACCCAGATTCAGGCACTCGAAACCCTATATCAGCATGCAGTTCCTTTAGCTCTGCAAGTTTTTGATGAACTGCATTTTGATGTCTTTGAACCTTATGCCTATAAACCGCAAGGTTTAGGTCTATTTGAACGTCTGGCTGAACAGGAAAATAAGCTAATTGAATCTCTGGAAGCAGAAGCCGAAGATTTACCAGCAAAAACCCGTCATCAGATCTGGAGTATGCTGCTGCGTGGTGGCGCTGTTCTGGTCTTTAAAGCGTGGCTCGGTAAAGTAAAGAATGAAGAAGATTGTCTGGACACGACCCAATTTGATGAACTCTCTGATCTGCTCTTTATCAAAACTTGCCCGCATGAACTGGCAGAGCACCTACAGGTCGATCCGAATAGCACAGACGAGCATGTGTTCCTGATGTATGAGGATGAGGTTTATCTGGACCGTTTCAATAGTCTGGAAACCGCTGCCCTGTTTGTTGATCTTGGTGTTTATGATGCGACTTTCCTGAGTCTGCGTGATGACCGCGTGGCAGAATATCTGATCTCCAAAGGCTATGTCACTCAAGAACAAATTGATGAATTGCAATCCGCACTGAATCCCATGTTCTGTACTGATGTTACCCAAAAACAGGATTATATTGCTTAATCCGCAATATTCTCTCAATAAAAAAGACCTCCTCTGAGGTCTTTTTTATTATGTAAGCTGCATCATTTACATTTTCTTTTCTTCAATATTCAAGGCATTAATAGCAAGCACGGCTTGGGTACGGTTTTGTACACCCAGCTTACGGAAGATTGCTGTCACGTGCGCTTTAATGGTGGCTTCTGAAACATCCAGTTCATAAGCAATCTGTTTGTTCAGCAAGCCTTCGGCTACCATCATCAAGACACGGAACTGTTGTGGTGTTAAAGACTGAATCCGTTCTGCCAATGCAGTTTCATCTGCAGCACGCGGATCGAAGTTCATGTTGGCTGGCAGATTGGGTGGTAACCAGATTTCCCCTTCGAGGACTTCGCGAATTGCTTCACCAATATGGCTTGGATGTGCCGATTTTGGAATATAGCCCATCGCACCATGTGCAATCGCACGCTGGATAATGCTGGCTTCTTCGTGAGCAGAAACGACAATAATTGGAATCGAAGGATATTGGGCGCGAACGTGGACCAGAGCAGAAAAGCCCGATGCACCTGGCAGGTTTAAATCCAGAAGGACAAGATCAGGCTCAGGACCATTTTCTAGACGTTCATAAAATTCATTGACTGCTGCAGTTTCATGAATCTGCGCTTGTGGCAGACTATAACGAACAGCTTGGATCAGAGCATGACGAAACAGTGGATGATCATCAACGATTAAAATATTCATAGGACGTGAGAGAGATCTTGTGCACAGTAGCTCCTATTCTAACCACACAAGCCAGTTTATGGATATGCAAGATCACCAATTTTTTAAATAATGTGGAGTTTTTCTTTAATTTTTTTAAATTTTGGCTTATTTCAATAATTCTTTAATTCTCATCACTTTTTTATATATGATTTATTCCTATTATGCATAGCTTATCTTTATTCAATATAAATATAGTTATCAGTTATTTATCCAGCTCTCTATGTTTTAGAAGCAAATTTTCCGCTTATATAGAAAAATCAGATAACTTTTCAGCATTTCGTTATTTTACACCTACTGCGGCAATCGGGATTAATAGGGTCATTCCGAGCTTAACCATTTTTAGGTACTTCACATGTCCCATTTTTCCGAGCAAAAACCTTTAAACATCGTGGCTGTTTCTGGTGGCCTGAATCACCCATCTAAAACCGAAGCACTGGTTCAAGCCATTCTGGATGAACTGGGTGAAGCGACGCCAATCAATGTACATTTCATCAAGTTCAGTGAAATTGGCCAGCTTTTAGGTGGTGCAATTTACCGTAACCAGCTACCGCAACGCGTGCAGGATGATTTGGCAGCTGTTGAAGCAGCAGATGCCCTGATTGTCGGTACGCCTGTTTACCGCGCTTCATTTACGGGCCTGTTCAAGCATTTCTTTGACTTCGTAGAACAAACGGCGCTGGTAGATGTACCGGTTCTTTTAGCAGCTTCTGGTGGTAGTGACCGTCATGCGCTGGTTCTTGAACACCAATTACGCCCATTGTTCAGCTTCTTCCAGGCACAAACCTTACCAATCGGGGTATATGCCACAGATCGTGACTTTACGCCTGAATATACTATTCACAGCGAATTACTTCGTGCCCGTATTACCCTGGCAGTGGCTCGTGCCCTACCAATCCTTGAATGGGCGCCAGCAAAGGGGCAGCGTGCTGAGGTCATTAAAGAAAAATCTCAGCAAGCCAACCAGAGCCTAGGCATCAACAAGCAAATCGAACAGGAAGAAGTTTTACCTTCAGCTGCAGTGCCAAGCCTGGATGCCGCAGAATCCCGTTTGCACAGCAAGAAAGTGCCAAAGACTCAAGTGGCTTAATGGCCACTTCATTCAGAGGGTAAGAATTAATGTCTCAAGATAAAAATATTGTATTTGCTTACTGGGTTCCAAATGTCAGCGGCGGTCTGGTGGTCAGCGACATCGAACAGCGTACTGACTGGAGCTATGACTACAATGTCCGTCTGGCGCAAACTGCTGAGAAAGCAGGTTTTGATTATGCCCTGACCCAGATCCGTTTTACTGCGGGATATAACGCTGAAAACCAGCATGAATCAGTCAGCTTCAGTCACGGCATCCTGGCAAAAACTGAACGCTTAAAAGTGATTGCCGCGATCTTGCCGGGTCCATGGAAGCCTGCGCTGGCAGCGAAACAGCTGGCCACCATTGACCATCTGACCAATGGCCGGATTGCGATTAATGTCGTAAGTGGCTGGTTCCGTGGCGAGTTTGATGCAATTGGTGAAGAATGGCCGGAACATGACGAACGTTATGCACGTTCAGAAGAATTTATTCGCAGCCTGAAAGGGGTCTGGACCCAAAACAATTTTAGTTTTGATGGTAAATACTACCAGTTCCAAGACTATACCTTGAGTCCAAAACCGGTACAAAAACCGTATATTGAAATCTTCCAGGGGGGAAGTTCCCGGGCAGCACGCGATATGGCATCTCGCGTGTCTGACTGGTACTTCACCAATGGCAATACGCCGGAAGAGCTGAAAAAACAGATCGATGATATTCGTGAAAAAGCCAAAGCGAACAATCACTCTGTGAAAATTGGTGTGAATGCGTTTGTGATTGCACGTGACACCGAAGAGGAAGCGCAAGCAGTACTGCGAGAAATCGTGGCCAAGGCCAATGTTCAGGCGGTGAAATCTTTCGGTGAGGCAACGCGTGAAGCGGGCGCAGCGAGTAAAGAAGGTGAAGGTAACTGGGCCAAATCCACATTTGAAGATCTGGTGCAATATAACGATGGCTTCCGTACCAACCTGATCGGTACACCTCAGCAGATTGCGGAACGTATCATCGAACTGAAAAAAGTTGGTGTTGATCTGGTTCTTTCAGGCTTCCTGCACTTTATTGAAGAAGTGGAATACTTCGGTGAAAAAGTCTTGCCACTCGTGCGTGAACTCGAAACGCAGCAAGCTGAACAGCAACAAGAAGAACAAGAAGCTGAGCTCGTTTAAACTATAATAATGCTCAGCATAACGATTCATTCCCTCAAGGCTCGGCTTGAGGGATTTTTTTTGTGCAACACAGTGTTCTCGGCATAGAGATAGCCGCCTGCTTCATTCTTGACTAGAATGAAGCCAAACTCGATGAGATAGAAATTTAAATTATGTATACCGGTATCGTACAAGGCTTAGAAAAAGTCGTGGATATTCACCAGGGCAATGGCTTCATTACCATTATCGTGAGCAACGAAAATCAGTTTTTTCAGGATGTCTTTATTGGCGCCAGTGTTGCGATTAACGGCGTCTGCCTCACCGTAACGACTATTGATCAGGAGCTAAACCAGATTCACTTTGATATCTCCAATGTAACCCTTGCCCTCACCACCTTAAAATCTCTTCAAGTAGGTGATGAAGTGAATGTCGAACGCTCTGCCAAAGTCGGTGCAGAAAATGGCGGGCATAATCTGTATGGACATATTGAAGGCACAGCGATCATTAAAAATCTGGAACATCGCGGTGAAACCTACCATATCGATATTCAGATCCCGGATGGCAATATCAAATACTTTTTCTTAAAAGGGTTTATTGGTCTGAACGGCTGCAGCCTGACCATCAATCGCGTCGATCGCGCCAATAGTGAAATCTCGATTGATCTGATTCCCGAAACTTTGCGTCTGACCACCTGGAAAAATGCCAAAGTAGGTGATGAAGTCAATTATGAAATTGACCAGACCACGCGTACCTTGGTGGATACCTTAGAAAATATTCACCAGCGTTAAATGAAAGAGCCGCTTATACCATAGGCGGTTTTTTAACTGATCATTCTGCCCATATCTACGTTTCTATACAGAATTTTCAGGTGGAATGAATAAAATAATCTGATTCCGATTCAGAACGTTATTCCCATGCAGTTGATCTGGTTCCGCCAAGACCTCCGTATACATGACCATGCCGCACTCTGGCATGCTACTCAGCAAGGACCTTGCATTGCGCTAGCAGTCCTCTCTCCCGAACAATGGCAACTGCATCAGGATGCCCGGATCAAAACTGATTTTTATCTGCGTCGGCTCAAATATTTAAAACAGCAGCTACAGCAACTGAATATCCCGCTGATCATATTGAATATTCCTTTATGGAAAGATTTGGCGCCAGAAATATTGAATCTATGTCAAACCCTGAATATTGAAAACCTGCATGCCAATATCGAAGTTGGTGTCAACGAGCTGAAACGTGATGCTCAGGTACAGCAATTGCTGGAACAGCAGCAAATCAGGGTCGAGCTCTATCATGACCGCACCCTGTTTCCCCTTGGCAGTATCCGGAACCAGTCCAATCAACCCTATCAAGTCTATAGTGCCTTTAAGAAAAAGTGCTATGAGCGGCTAATTCTGGATGTACCCGCCTGCTATCCTGAAATTGAAGCTCAAGATCCAATCCAATTACCTACTGGTTTCATCAATGTTGATCTGGAAAAATTCTCGGCAGATTATGTAGTAGAGCATGCTGCCCAACTTTGGCCTGCGGACGATCAAACTGCCTTGGACCTGCTTGATGATTTTATCGAGGACAAAATGGCTCATTATAAAACCGACCGTGATCTGCCTGCAGTTGATGGCACCAGCCGTCTTTCCCCTTATCTGAATATCGGTGTTATTTCAGTTCGCCAATGTATGCAAGCTCTTTTTCAGGATGGCTATTTCCAGATTGAGGATGTGGGTCAGCAGACCTGGTTAGATGAACTCTTGTGGCGGGAATTCTATCTACAGACCCTGTTTGATTTTCCACGTGTCTCCAAACACCAACCATTTAAGCAAAATACCAATAAGATCCAGTGGCGCAATGCCCCCGAAGATCTAGCTGCCTGGCAGCAAGGCCAGACCGGAATTCCAATTGTCGATGCTGGCATGCGGCAAATGCTGGCAACTGGCTGGATGCATAACCGGGTCAGGATGATTACTGCGATGTTCCTGTGTAAGAACTTGCTGATCGACTGGCGACTGGGTGAAAGCTGGTTTATGCAGCACCTGATTGACGGCGATCTGGCTGCGAATAATGGTGGCTGGCAATGGTGTGCATCGACCGGCATGGATGCTGTGCCCTACTTCCGGATTTTTAATCCGGTCAGCCAGTCCCTGAAGTTTGATCCCAATGGAGACTATATCCGCGAGTGGGTGCCTGAACTGGCGCATCTGGATGCCAAATCCATTCATGAACCTTATGCCAAAAATCCTGATCTGGAACTGGATTATCCAAAACCGATTGTCGATTTAAAAGCCTCTCGTGTACGAGCCATAGAAGCCTTTAAGCAGATTTAGAAGAAACTATCACTTCATCTAATATGAAAAGCCTCCAGTATCAGAGGCTTTTTATTTTCATATCAAGAATAAAAACTTGGATCAGGCACTTTCCCGGTCAGTATCCATTCCCCAACTTCCTGATATTTATAATCTACCGGATCATGCAAGGTCTGGGTGCGAACATTACGCCAGAAACGGTCCAGATTCAGTTTGGCTGTGGTCGCACGCGCGCCCATCACCTGAAAAATATTCTGGGTGATATAGAGAGATGTATTGGTGGCCGCGATTTTGGCTGTAGCAATCGCCACTGAAACTTCACCACGCTGCTCGGCAGTGAGATCATTGCCCAGATCCCAAGCAGCTTGTAAGGTTTGAATCGCTTTATCAGCCAGCAAACGCACGCTTTCCAGCTGCACATAAAAATCGGCAAAATGCTTCTGGGTAAAAGGGTCATTCACAGCCTCTTCTACCAGTGATTTAGACCAGGCTTTCTGAGTCTGTACGGTTTGTTTGGCCACTTCAAACGCACCTTCTGCTACACCAAGGAACATGTGTACAAAGATCAGCTGGGCAATCAATGGACGTAAGCTTGAATACGGTGTACTCAGTGGACCGGGATTTAACAGTAATTCATCTTCATGAATTTTGACCTGCTCAAAATGGCTGGTGCCGCTATCGGTCTGGCGTTGACCCATATTATTCCAGTCACCGAGAAAACTTACACCCTTACGTGCTGTTGGAATTACCCCGATCAGTAATTTTCCAGCGTCGTTATATCCTGAGCACAGTAAAATATCGGAATCAATGGAGCCAGAACAGAAACTTTTATTTCCATCAAAAATATATTCTTTTTCAGCAACTTTTGTTGCGGTAGTACGACGGTCCAGTGGATTTAAGGTATTGCCCCAGAACAGGTTTTCCCGAGCGGTCTGTTCAAACCATGGGCCATATTGTTCTGGTTGGGAAAATAATTGAACCGTTGCAATCAGCAAATGATGAAACCCATAAACATGTGCTAATGAACTATCAACTCGGGCAATAATTTGAATGGTTTTAAAAATTGTCTGCCAGTCTGCTTCCTGACCGCCGTACTGTTTCGGAATAGACAGGCCCAGTAAACCGCTCTGGCGAATCAGATCACGTTCGGCTTTAGGATTACCGCCCTGCTTGTCACGAACTGCGGCCGTTTGGGCAAAAGTTTCTGCCAGTTGCTGGGCAATTTGCAGTGGAGATTGATCTAGATATTGTTGTCGTACATTCATTCTTTTGACCTAAGTTCAGCATGGTTTTAGCTTAGCAGATTGCAGCTTGGCACTATATTCGAAAGCATGCAGAGCTTATTCCTGAGACAAAAATACCGGCAAATAATGCCGGTATTTGAACGTCCCAAACTTATGCTTGATTGCGCTGCACTTCAGCAATCAATTGATCTACCACCTGTGGCTCCGCCAATGTTGAAGTATCACCCAGACTATCCAGTTCATTGGCAGCAATCTTTCTTAAGATCCGGCGCATAATTTTTCCTGAACGCGTTTTAGGTAAAGCAGGTGCCCAATGCAAGGCGTCTGGCGTTGCCACTGGCCCTAAAATTTTACGCACCCAAGCTACCAGTTCACCGCGCAACTGTTCAGTACTTTCAGTCCCTGCCTGCAAGGTAACAAAGGCACAAATCCCCTGTCCTTTGATGTCATGCGGCATACCGACAACAGCAGCTTCGGCAACTGCTTCATGGGCCACCAGTGCACTTTCAATCTCTGCCGTACCCAGACGATGACCGGAAACATTGAGTACGTCATCGACACGACCAGTAATCCAGTAATAGCCATCTTCATCACGACGTGCACCATCACCGGTAAAATAGGTACCTGGATAGGTCGAGAAATAGGCGTCAATAAAGCGGTCTGGGTCACCCCAGATGGTGCGCATCTGACCTGGCCAAGAATCCTTAATTACTAGATTCCCTTCTGCCACCCCTTCAATTTCCTTGCCTTCTGCATCGACAATGGCGGGTTGCACACCAAAGAATGGCCGGGTTGCAGAACCCGGTTTCAGGTCGGTCGCACCTGGTAAAGGCGTAATCATGAAGCCACCAGTTTCGGTTTGCCACCAGGTATCAATCACCGGGCAGCGGCTTTCACCGACTACCGAGTAATACCAGTTCCAGGCTTCCGGGTTAATCGGCTCACCGACCGAACCTAAAATTCTCAGACTGCTACGATCACTTTCCCGTACATAGGCATCCCCCTCACGCATCATGGCACGAATGGCTGTCGGTGCAGTATAGAGAATGGTCACATTGTGCTTGTCGACGATATGTCCGGTACGTGCCCAGCTCGGATATTGCGGCACTCCCTCGAACATGACCGTAGTCGTACCATTAGAGAGCGGACCATACAGTACATAGGAATGCCCGGTAATCCAGCCGACATCGGCAGTACACCAGAACACATCATCCTGTTTGATGTCAAAAACTTCTCGGAAAGTACAGTTCACATAAGTCAGATAGCCGCCTGTGGTATGCAGTACGCCCTTAGGTTTTCCGGTTGAACCCGAGGTATACAGGATAAACAGCGGATCTTCCGCATTCATCGGCTCAGGCGGACAGATCTCATTGACGGTCATAATTTCCATGTGATACCAGAGATCACGCCCCTGTTGCATTTCCACCGGATTGCCAGTGCGATGTACAACGATGACATGTTCAACCGATTCGGTACCGGCGACTTTCAGGGCTTCATCCACATTGGCTTTCAGTGGAATAGCTTTGCCACCACGCATGCCCGAATCTGCGGTAATCACCATTTTGGCCTGACTGTCTTCAATCCGGCTGGCCAGAGAATCAGGTGAGAAACCACCAAACACCACACAATGCACTGCACCAATCCGGGCACAGGCCAGCATGGCAATTGCGGCTTCCGAGACCATTGGCATATACAGCACCACCCGGTCGCCTTTTTTAATCCCGTTCTTTTTCAGTACATTGGCAAAACGGCAGGTTTCATCATAAAGCTCATGAAAAGAAATAATCTTGTGACGGGATGGATGATCCCCTTCCCAGATAATCGCCGGTTTATAAGGATGTTCCTTAAGATGGCGATCCAGACAGTTGGCACTGACATTGAGCTGGCCATCTGCAAACCATTCAATTTTAAAATTGTCTTTATCAAAACTGGTATTTTTAACCTGGGTAAAAGGTTTGATCCAATCCAAGCGTTGTGCCTGTTCAGCCCAGAACTGATCCGGTTGTTCAATGGATTGCTGATAACGCTCAAAATACTCTGTATCAGTGGTACGTGCGGTTTTCTTAAATTCTACTGGTACTGGATAGATTTCTTTCATTGTTCGCTTCCTTGATCTTGTTCTATCTCATCACGAGAGCTTGATGGCATTTTGTTGATTGTTTTTTATGCATAATGGCAGTATGTACTGCATATTTCAAATCCGACAATCATGCTTTCGTCGTAGATTATTTATTCAAATTCAATCAGAATAACTTCGGATAATGCTCAGCTATGGCCAAAGTCAGCTAGATATTGCTATCGTCAAATAAAATGAGTCTCCCACTCTCGCTGTATTTTATACAGGCTTAGGATCTTGCCCATGAATTCAACTGAACCTTCCTATTTCCCTCCTCCTTTTCCTGCAGCAGATCATCCCTTATCGATCAGGGGCCGATTTGGACGTTTGAGTTTTATTGCCTGGTCTGCATTTTTACAGTTTATTTTCTTATGCAGCAGTATTGCGCTAGGTTTAAGTATTGATATTGTG
Organism: Acinetobacter sp. YH12235; assembly: GCF_013417705.1. Taxonomy (NCBI): domain Bacteria; kingdom Pseudomonadati; phylum Pseudomonadota; class Gammaproteobacteria; order Moraxellales; family Moraxellaceae; genus Acinetobacter; species Acinetobacter sp. YH12235. The sequence goes on from NZ_VPDL01000005.1 coordinate 23,600, forward strand.
AATATTGCCAGCCTATCGGTAGATTCAAACTGGCAAATTTCTCTGCATGGCCTGTCCAGTCTGATTGCCTTGGCGATCATGCTGGTCTACCTGTATTTGGGTATTGTGATTACAGTACGACGTTTACATGATCTGGACCGTAGTGGCTGGTGGATGCTGCTATTCTTCGTGCCTTTGATCAATCTGTTTGTCTGGATTTATATCGTACTTTTTCCAGGAACAAGAGGCAGCAATCAGTATGGCCCAATACGTACAAGCCCCGTCTGGGAAAAGATTGTAGCTTGGCTGGTAATCATTTTTACCGTATTGAGCCTGTTGGCGACGACTGCATTATTCTCTTATATGAGTGAAGGTGAACCTTCAAGAATCCCAAGTGAAGTGAAACAAAAAACGACTGAGTTCTTTTAAACCAATTGTGTCTGTTTTGCATAAATATATTGTGTATAAACTTCGCTGTTGTTAATTTTTTGCTGTAGTTGAGGCAAAATAAGCGAAATTTAAATTGTGGAGTTTTTGTGGCTGAGCAAGAGAATACTTTAAGCCAGGTAACTGAAGGGACGACTGAGCTCCTGCATCAGGCGACTGAAAAAACTGCCCAAACTGTGATCGAACATACCTCCAAGTACAATGATGCCTATAGCACCATTGACAAGATCATGGAGGGTTTCTGGGAGCGTGTGCCTTATTTCTGTATTGCGCTAACAGTCATTGTCATTTTCTGGTTACTGTCAAAACTGTTTAAGTTTTTTGTCCGTAAGACTTTAGAAAACCGTACTTATACCCGACAGAATCTGGTGCTGGTGCTGAACCGTGTCGGTAGTACCGTGATTGTTTTCTTCGGTGTTTTAATCGGGCTGGTGATTGCGATTCCAGGTTTCACCCCAGGTCAGCTGATGAGTGCGCTTGGGATTGGTTCGGTGGCGATCGGTTTCGCATTTAAGGATATTTTCCAGAACCTGCTCTCAGGTGTACTAATTTTGCTGGGTGAACCTTTCAAGATTGGCGATGACATTATCGTGAATGGTCTGGAGGGTACCGTAGAAGATATCCAGATTCGTGCAACCTTTTTACGCTCGCCAGATGGTCGTCGTATCGTAATTCCAAATGCTACGGTCTATACCAGTGCAGTCACAGTGAATACTGCTTATACCCGTCGCCGCTGTGAATTTTCGGTCGGGATCGGTTATGAAGATGATATCCAGAAAGCCAAGGATATTATTACTGCAATTCTGGATAAAGATCCGACCATCCTGAGTCAACCTGCATTTAGCGTCAATGTGATTGCACTGGCAGACTTCTCGATTACCCTCAAAGCCTTATGGTGGGTCAATACCACTGAAACAGGCATAGGCACCTCAATCAGTGCCGTTCAGGAACGGGTGATTCAAGCCTTTGCTGAACATAACATTTCGATTCCATATCCGGTGCAGGAAGTGAAAGTCTATCGTGGCGATGGCCATGAAGATGCTTCAGCTCGCGCTAAACAGTCGACCTAAAACATACGAAATCGCCGTTTCAGTACGGAGAATACGGTTGCCAAGGCTCACTGCCTGGCAGCCGTTTTTTATGAGTAAATCGACCTCATAAGGAATAAAACCACCTTCCGGACCTATGACAATCGTGCAAGGATGCTGAAGTGCATATGGCATCGGCTGTTCGGCATAAGGATGTGCAACAAAGGCTGGACAGTCTGCTGTAATGAGTCCCGGCAAGATATCTTCGACAAAAGGTTTAAAGCGTTTATATAGCTCAATTTTCGGAGCAAGCGTATCTCCTGCCTGTTCTAGCCCGAGATCGATATAATGATTCAGCTGCTGCAAAAATGGGGTCTGCCAATAGCTTTTATCCACCCGATAGCTATGCAATAAAATGATCTTTTCTACCCCCATGGTCACAGCATCCATGATCAGACGGCGCAAAACTTTAGGACGTGGTAAGGCTACAATCAAGGTAACAGGCAGCTTTGCAGGAACTGATTCTTCTTGAATGGGTTTCAATAAAACTGCTTTTTCAGAAATTTCGACAACTTCAGTTAGATACCGTTTCCCTTCCCGAATCCCAACTTTTAATGTGTCACCAACCTGAATCTCAAGATGCTGTTGCAAATGCTCCAGTTGTCGCTTTGAGCTAATCGGCCATAGTTCAGATTCAGTTTGGCGGGGATCAAGCAGGACGATATTCATAAAAAATTAACTCAACAAATCCATCACTGGATACGCGGAAACTTCATCCACAATTGTCCGAGGCAGGGCTCTTTTTGCCTGATATAGGTTCTGCGATATCTTTGCAAAAAGATGGTATATGACGATTTTTGTGGATGACAAATGGTTTTGTTACTTTTGCCGAAACAAAAGTAAAAGAAAGAAGAGCGCTAGCATTAAATCTATAAAGATAAGGCTTAGTTTTAACCTTATACAATCAATCCATGAAAATCAGCTTCTTCACAAATCAGAATATAATCAAAGATATTGATCAATCACCTGAATATGCCTTTCAAGTGAACCCTGATTCTGCTGCATAATCTTTTGTGCAGCAGTATTCAAACTTTCAGCTTTAGTTGAATTATTCAGAATTTCTAGCAAAGTCTCAGCAGACTGTTTAGCATCCTGCACTACTTCTACCGCATGCGCCTGAACAAACTCATCGACAATCGTCTGAAAGTTAAAATAGTTTTTACCCAGAATCGTTGGGACATTCAGCGCAATCGGTTCCAGAATGTTATGCCCACCACCTGGTTCATTCAGGGAACCGCCGACATAACAGGCTTGGCTCAAGGCATACCAGAGCCACATCTCGCCCATGGAATCCGCCAGATAAACCTGAGTATCTTCTTCGATACGTTGCCCCAGACTACGACGTTGGGTTCTTAAACCTAAGGACTGTGCAGCTTGGAACACCTCATCAAAACGTTCCGGATGGCGTGGCACCACGATACAAACCAATGCTGGAGTTGCATCTAACGCAGCTTTAAGCTCAGCCATCAATTGCTGCTCTTCAGGCGCATGCGTACTGGCGAGAGTAATGATCTTCCGGCCTTGCAAAGACCATTCCTGTTTCAATTGGGCAGCATGATCAATAAATTGCTGCGGTGCCGTAATATCAAACTTGATATTGCCCAAGACCTGAGTTTTTTCTAAAGCTATACCTAGATCAATATAACGCTGCTGGGTTGCGGTATCCTGAGCCAAAAGGCCGGTTAAATTCTTAAGCATGCCACGGGTTAGGCCTTTGACTTTGCCATAGCCCTTGGCGGATTTTTCAGAAAGACGGGCATTCAGTAACAGACATGGCACATTAAAAGCAGGTGCTTGATCAATCAGATTTGGCCAGAGCTCGGTTTCCATCAACAGTAATAACTTAGGCTGATATTTTTGATAAAAATCACGAATCAGTTTTTTTTGGTCAGCTGGCAAATATACAGCCTGGAATAAGTCTAAATAAGGTTCTTTCAAGAAGAGAGATTTGGCACGTGCCTGCCCGGTCTTGGTGGTATTGGTCACTAGAACCGGATGCCCAAGTTTTAAGTAATGTTCAATTAAAGGTTGAGCGGCATTGGTTTCCCCTACGGATACCACATGAAACCAAATCGCCTGCAGGTTTTTAGGAGATTGGAAAGGACCAAAACGTTCCAGCAATTCTTGTTCTAATTGTTCCGGACTGGTCGCACGTTTACGTATACGGGATTGATAAAGCGGTTTCGCTAGCGCCAAGGCTGCGTTATACCAGAATGGAGTAGCCACATTGCGCCCCAAAACAGATTCAATCGGCAAAATATAACAGAGCCACATCGACATGTTAATCGATGTGGCTCTTATTTCGAATTATTCTATGGTACTTAATACCTTAACTTCTGCCAAAGTTGGATAATCAATATAACCTTCAGCCACCTGACTGCCGATCATATTTTCCATTTTCAGCTCATTCAGCGGTGCATTCTGAAGCAGACGCTCGTATAGATCAGGATTCGCAATGTAGGCTTTACCAAATGCGACTGCATCTGCCTTTTCAGCTGCCAGTAGCTCAATCGCATCTTCACGACTCAGTTGCATATTAGCAATATAAGGTACTCCACCAGAACGCTCTTTCATATATTCAGAAATACTGTCTTCAGCCAGATATTCACGGGTAAAGAAGAAGGCAATCTTGCGCTTGCCTAGCTGCTCCATGGCATAGCCAAATGTTTCACGTGGATCATTATCACCCATGTCATGGTCATCACCACGCGGAGCAAAATGCACCCCTACACGATCTGCACCCCATACTTCAATCAGTGCATCAGTTGCTTCTAGCAGGAACCGTGTACGGTTTTCGACTGAACCGCCGTATTCATCCTCACGCTGATTGGTTTTGCTTTGCAGGAACTGGTCAATCAGATAACCATTGGCAGCATGTAATTCAACACCGTCAAAACCGGCTTCTTTAGCACGAATCGCGGCTTGCTTGTACTGCTCGGTAATCGCGTGAATTTCAGAAACTTCCAAAGGACGTGGCGTAACGTATGGACGCTTCGGGCGTAACAAGCTGACATGACCCGCCTGTTGTACTGCACTTGCAGAGACTGGTATTTCACCATTTAACAGATCCGGATGCGATACACGACCAACATGCCAAAGCTGGGCAACAATCAGACCGCCCTTCTCATGAACCGCTTGAGTGACCTTTTTCCAGCCTTCGACCTGAGCATCGGTAAACAATCCTGGAGTATTTAAATAACCGTTGGCTTCTTCGGAAATCACTGTAGCTTCAGAAATGATCAGACCAGCACTTGCACGTTGCGCATAGTACTCAACCATCATGGAGGTTGGAACACGATCAGCAGTTGCACGGCTACGGGTCAGCGGCGCCATGATGACACGGTTTTTAAGCTCTAACGCACCGAGCGTTAAAGGAGAATTTAATTCAGCCATCGTTACTCCCACCTGTTAAAGGTGTTGTTGTAGGTGTTCGATAAATTGCTGAATCAAAGTTTCATTGCGGGAGAAATATGACCACTGTCCATGCTTGGTCGCAGTAATCAGGCCAGCCTGCTGTAATACCGACAGGTGATTGGACATGGTGGACTGTGAAACCTGGCCCAAACGTTCAATTTGACCTGCACAGACCCCACGTTGAAAGCCACCACACTCTTCCGCAGGCAGATATTGCTCCGGAGATTTTAACCACTCCAGAATTTGTCGACGGGTCGGATTGGCTAAGGCTTTAAAAATTAGATCAAGGTCCATAGGCACATCACAATCAGTGGCGCAACGAAACTTCATTCAGCATCTGCGACCATTATATCGTATTTTTTCGATTTATATATCGAATAATTTGGATATAAGAGTCACAGTCTGTTAAAGCTTTGTTACGCCAGCTTTTAAACAATTTCTTACAGGCCCTGTTTCAGGCTTGCTTCGATAAATTTGTCCAGATCACCATCCAGAACTGCGCCAGTATTAGAGTTTTCTACCCCTGTACGCAAATCCTTGATACGTGAATCATCCAGGACATAAGAACGGATCTGGCTACCCCAGCCGATATCAGACTTGGAATCTTCCAATGCCTGTGCAGCTTCATTACGTTTATTCATTTCCAGCTCATACAGCTTGGCACGTAATTGCTTCCAGGCATGGTCACGGTTAGCATGTTGTGAACGCTGGTTCTGACATGCCACCACAATACCGGTTGGAATGTGGGTTAAACGCACCGCAGAGTCAGTTTTGTTAATGTGCTGACCACCCGCACCTGAGGCACGGTAAGTATCAGTACGGACATCTGAAGGATTGATTTCAATTTCGATATTGTCATCGACTTCGGGTGAGACAAACACGGCAGAGAATGACGTATGACGACGGTTGCCCGAGTCAAAGGGTGATTTACGCACTAAACGATGTACACCAGATTCGGTACGTAACCAGCCATAGGCATACTCACCTTCGACACGAATCGTCGCAGATTTAATCCCGGCGACATCACCGTCAGACTCTTCCATCAATTCAGCTTTAAAACCATGACGTTCGATCCAGCGCATATACATACGTAACAGCATAGATGCCCAGTCCTGTGCTTCAGTACCGCCTGAACCTGCCTGAATCTCCACATAGCAAGGGTTTGGATCCATCGGGTTGCTGAACATACGACGGAATTCAAGCTTCGCCAGTTCTTCTTCAGCCGCATTCAGTTCAGCTTGCACATCTTCCAGCATGGCCTCTTCATCTGCTTCAACCGCAAGGTCAAGCATTGCCTGGGCATCTTCAAGCTGGGTGGTTAAGCCGTCCAGTACATTGAGTACATTCTCAAGCTCGCCTTTTTCTTTGGCCATGGCCTGAGCACGACTCTGGTCATTCCAGATCGCTGGGTCTTCTAATTCACGCAGGACTTCTTCTAAACGCTCTTTTTTCAGATCGTAGTCAAAGATACCCCCGTAGTGTTTGACCACGTTCGTTTAAGTCTTTTAATTGGTTTAGATACGGATTAATTTCCACGTGAATTACTCTCAATCAAAATTAGGTATAAATTCTTAGGTCAATATTATATCACAGTCTATTTCGCCAATTTATAGCGATAAATCCATCTTTAAAGCTAAGCAAGAAAATGTCACTCGCACATTTTTTAATTACAAAATTTGTCAGCCCGATAAAATAGCTAAATATTATTTTTAATACTTTCTCATTCTATTCTTAAATATATTTCGCTGTATTTTTATACTCAGTTTTTGATTCATTTTAAAACCCTAAAACCCCTACAAAATAAGATAAAAAATAGCATTTTCAATACATTCCACAATATCTACACACTTTTAATAAAACAAAACATTTCATTTTTAGTTTTTAAATTCAATTAGTTATTAAATGAAAATTACATAATATTACCTTACTCACAATGTAGTAACTTTCCTTTGATTGACGATTATTGGAATTGGTCTAGACTTAAAGTTGTAACAAAAAGTGTATTAATTTTAGCCATATTTTCAGAGGGGAGTATCCGCATGAAAAAACTAGCAATCGCTTCAGCATTACTTTCAGCCGTAGCTCTTACAGGTACAGCAGCTCATGCTTATCAAGCGGAAGTGGGTGCATCTGCAGGATTAGTTGATCCTGACAATGGTAGCTCAAGCGGCTCTTTTGGTGTTGATGGCACATATTACTTTAATCCAGTTGAAACACGTAATGCGCCATTGGCCGAAGCAGCTTTCCTTGATCGTGCAAGTAATGTGAAAGCTCAATATCAATATGATGATTACGACTCTTCAGAACGTCACCGTTATGGTGTAGGTGCTGAATACTTCGTACCAAACTCAGATTTTTATTTGAGTGGTAGCGTAGGTCGTGATGATTCTAAATACGACTATGCACCTGATTTTGACGAAACCGTTTATAGTGCTGAAGTCGGTTATTTACCTGCACCAGGTCTGTTAATTGCAGCAGGTGTGAAAGGTTATGACAATGACTATGATGACGGTGTAGATCCAACTTTACGTGCTAAATATGTGACTACTTTAAGTAATGGTAAAGACATTAACCTTGAAGCTGGCGCTGCCTTTGGCGACCTGGATGAGTACAACTTAAAAGCTGACTACTTCATCGACAAAACTTTAAGTGTTGGTGCTGATTATCAAAGCAAAGACAATGGCCCATATGACTCAAATGAATTTGGTGTAAGTGCACGTAAATTCTTTAATGAACAAGTGAGCTTGGAAGGTCGTGTAGGTTTTGGTGAAATTGGTAACCAAGACTACAACAAATTTGGTCTAGCTGCGAAATACCGCTTCTAATCCAAACTAAGAAATTTCATTATAAAAAACCCATCTTCGGATGGGTTTTTTATTGCACTTTAAACAAGCATTTAGGTAGTTTTTGCACATTGACGGGGCGATTATTATCTGTACAATTTGTTACAACTGTTAATAAAACAGCCATATTTTATAACAAAGAGAGAAAATCTAAATGTTTAAGAAACTTGCTCTTGCTACAGCACTTCTTGCTAGCCTAGGAACTGCACATGCTTACCAAGCTGAACTTAATGTAGGGTATGAAAACACTGATATCGATAACCTTGGGGATCTAGATACATTTTTCATCAATGGAAAATATTATTTAAATGATGTTCAAGTTAAGAACTCTCCACTTGCAGAAGCGGCTTTCCTAAATAAAGCAAGCAATATTGGCTTAGGTTATGCAAATGCAAGCGGTGATGGCGATGAAGATATTGATGTGTTTGGTGTAAGTGGTGAGTTTTATATTCCAAATACTCAATTTTATGTAAGCGGTACTATTAACCAAGTTGATTTTGCAGGTGACGATAATACCGGTTATGCGCTTGAAGTAGGTTACCTACCAGTTACTGGCTTGTTGCTAGCAGTAGGTGCCGCAAATGAAAGCGTAGACCCGGTTCAAGTGGCAAACTATGGTTTCACCGCAAATCTTTCAAATGCACTTACTGTAGGTGATGACACTGCATTATCTTTACGTGCCAAATACGTGACTCAAATTGGCAATCATTTCACCAATTTTGAAGGTTTAACTTATATTGGTGATGAAACAACCTATCGCTTAGCTGCTGATCTTTATATCGATCCAACTCTCAGTGTAGGTCTATCTATTGCTGATTCTACTGCAGATGGTTCAGATACACTGTTCGGTATTAAAGCTCAAAAATTCTTTACGCCAACTATTGCAGCAGGTGTAAATTACCACACAACTGACGGTATTGACTCGTTTGGTATCAATGGTACTTTCCGCTTCTAATCTCTCCGATTAGAAGTCAAAAAACCGCTCAATTGAGCGGTTTTTTATTTGAATAATTTATTGTTCCAGATGAGCAATTCGCATTTGCAGGCTAACATTGCCATTAAAGACATTTTTATCCAGTTCATAGACCAGACGTACATGCTGTTTCATCGGATCAAACTTGTATTTATCGATGGCACTAAAAGCAATCGCATCCACAACCTGTCCATTCTCTAAGGCAACACGTAATTTCAGATGTACATCCTTGAGCCAGCGGTAATCCAGAATCTTAAAGATGCCTTCAAAAATCGGTTGAGGAAACTTTTGTCCCCATGGACTTAAGTTTTGCAGTAAATCGACCGTTTCAATTTGGAAAGCTGATGCCGGTAGTTCCCCATCAGTCCACAGCGTAGCGGTAAATAGGCTTTCATCCATCTCTGCAATCAGCTGTTCAAAGACCTGTTTAAATTCAGCAAAATGCTGTTTTTTAATAGTTAGTCCCGCTGCGGCCGCGTGCCCACCAAAATGGCTGACCAGATGCGGATACTGCTCTGCTATCCGTTCAATACTATCCCGGATATGAATCCCTTCAATGGAACGTGCTGAACCTTTGATATGAATCCCATCTTCATCTGCTGCGAACACAATACTTGGACGATGGAACTGTTCTTTTAAACGCCCCGCCACAATCCCGATCACACCCTGATGCCAGTGCTGTTCAAACATGATCAGCGCGGCTGGCAAAGTATTCTCATCCAGCTGGATTTTTTCCAGTTCAGTCAAAGCTTCCTGCTTGATTTTACCTTCTACCTGACGACGTTCGACATTGAGTTTATTCAGCTGTTCTGCGAGTGGATAAGCGGTTGCCAGATCCGGAGCAAGCAAACACTCGATCCCGATATCCATGGTTTCCATACGACCCGCTGCATTAATGCGTGGGCCAAGCACAAAACCCAGATCCTGCGCTTTGAGCGTAGCTGCATCACGACCAGCAATCTCTAGCAAGGCACTGATGCCAGGTCGGCAAAGATGATGTTGAATCCGTTTTAAGCCGGCATCCACCAGAATACGGTTGTTATAGTCCAGACTTGCGACATCTGCATAAGTACCTAAAGCGACCAGATCCAGATAATTGGTAATAACCGTTGAAGATTTACTCAACTTTTTACGATGAGTCGATAGATTTGCCAGAACATAAAAAGCTACCCCTACACCCGCCAAAGCCTTACTTGGAAAATCACAGCCCAGCTGATTAGGATTGACCACAGCCTCTGCTGCAGGTGTAGGCTTGGTGGTTAAGTGGTGATCGGTAATAATCACCTGCATACCATGATCTTGCGCCTGTTTCACGCCTTCATGACTGGAAATCCCGTTATCCACTGTGATTAAAAGATCCGGCGTAAAATTAGCAAAAGCCAGATCCGCAATCGCAGGTGTCAGGCCATAACCATACTTAAACCGGTCAGGAACCAGATACTCAACATGGGCACCCATATCACGCAGGGCGAGTACCATTAGTGTGGTACTGGTCGCCCCATCAGCATCATAGTCACCGACGATTACGATTTTCTGGCCAGTATCTATAGCCTGATCAATCAGCTGGATCGCTTCTGTTAAGCCTTTCATGGTCGGTGCCAGTAGATGCTTGAGTTTAAGCTCCAGCTCCTGTCCAGATTCCACACCACGGCGTGCCAAAATTTCGGCTACGAATGAAGGCACGCCCTGAAAAGATTCAGGGCGTGTCAGTAAAGGTCTTTGCTTGATTTCAAGTTTAGGCATTGTTATGGCATCAATCGTTGTAGTTTCCACGCCCCATCGATTTTTTCATAACTCAGGCGATCATGTAAACGGTTGGGACGGCCCTGCCAGAATTCATAATAATCCGGCTGCAAACGATAGCCGCCCCAGAATCCCGGCTTATCCAGTTCTTCCTGATTAGCGACCTGCTGATGCAGATCCCAGAAACGTTGCTGTAATTCTTCACGACTCGCAACCACACCGCTTTGCGGGGTACTGATATGCGCAGCGATCTGACTTTCGCGCGGACGTTTATGATAATAGTCAGTTGATTCTTCTTCCGAAATTTTAATTACCTTACCGCTAATCCGGATCTGACGTTCCTGTTCCTGCCAGTAAAACAGCAGTTCAGCATACGGGTTTTCGGCCAGATCCAGACCTTTCTGACTATCATAATTGGTATAGAAATCATAACCCGCTTCAGTCGCACCACGCAGCAACACTGTGCGCACATGCGGACGACCCTGTGCATTTGCAGTTGCCAATGACATGGCATAAGGTTCATGCAGCTGTGCAGCAAGTGCATGGTTAAACCACTGCAAAAACTGCATATGCGGATTGGGATTGACCTGATCTTCATGTAGCTCGCCTTTTTGGTAGTTCAGACGCAGTTCACTTAGATCCTTAATCAGATCGCTCATTCACTCTTCCCCCATTTAAGCGGCGTTGGCACGTACCGCATCAGCCAATGAATTTGCCAGTGTGGTTACCTCTGCAAGATCCTCGCCTTCCACCATGACACGGATCACCGGTTCAGTCCCTGATTTACGGATCAGTAAACGGCCACGGCCTTTGAGCTGCTCTTCAGCTTTGCTAAACTCTGCAGTCAAAGCAGGCACTGAGTACGGGTCAAACATGGTATTCAGACGTACATTCACCAAGACATTCGGCAATAATTTAAAGTCAGCCACTAACTCATGTAGCGCTTTCTTCTGCTCGACCATCACGGTTAAGACTTGTAGTGCAGCAATAATCGCATCGCCTGTGGTGCTCTTGTCTAAAGTCAGGATATGACCTGATGGCTCGCCACCAATCGACCAGCCTTTTTCTTCCAGACCTTGCAGTACATAACGGTCACCGACTTTGGCACGTAGCAGCTCTACCCCAGCTTTCTCGAGGGCCAGTTCCAGCGCCATATTGCTCATCAAGGTACCAACAATCCCAGCTGGCTTATTTTTTGCCTGAGTCGCAAGAATATACAGAATATGATCACCGGTAATTTGCTCACCGTTTTTATCGACCATAATCACGCGGTCAGCATCACCATCGAAGGCTATGCCTAAATCAGCACCATGCTCAACCACTGCTTTTTGCAGATTTTCCGGATGAGTTGAACCACAGTTCTCATTGATATTCAGACCGGTCGGTTCATCATAGATGGAAATAACCTTAGCACCCAGTTCACGGAAAACCGCAGGGCCAACGCTATAAGCTGCACCATTGGCACAGTCAACGACAATGGTTAAATCATTCAGGTCTAAATGGTATGGGAAAGTCGACTTACAGAATTCGATATAACGACCATTAGCATCTTTCACACGGAAACTTTTACCCAAGTTCGCGTTATCTTCAATTACTAGTTCTTTTTCCAGTTCCTGGTTGATCTCATCCTGCAAAGCATCAGGCAGTTTTTTACCTTCACTCGAGAAAAACTTAATGCCGTTATCGAAATACGGATTGTGTGATGCAGAAATGACAATACCGAGGCTGGCATGCAAAGCACGGGTCAAATGGGCAATGGCCGGGGTTGGCAAAGGTCCAAGCAGATGCACATAAACACCTGCCGCATTGAGTCCTGCCTGTAGCGCAGATTCCAGAATATAACCAGATAAACGGGTATCTTTACCCAGTACCACCAATGGTTTGCTTTTTTTGCTATTTCGTTTTAATACTTTTCCTGCCGCAAAACCTAATTTCAGGGCAAATTCAGGTGTAATCGGTAACTCACCAAATTTTCCACGAATACCATCGGTACCAAAATAACTCATGCTTTGTCTCACTTCTTAGCGGGTGATTTACATCATCCTTTTTCATTGTGCAACACTGTACACCAAAACAAAAAAGCCGTCATGAGGATGACGGCTTTTTTAGAGTAAACAATCAGCGAAAGTTAACCCATACGGTAGTTTGGCGCTTCTTTGGTGATGGTTACATCATGCACGTGAGACTCAGACATACCGGCAGATGTGATTTTCACAAACTTGGCATTTTGACGAAGATCATCAATCGTTGCAGAACCAGTATAGCCCATAGAAGAACGCAGACCGCCCATCATCTGATGCACGATATTGCCCATTGGGCCTTTGTACGGTACGCGACCTTCAATACCTTCAGGAACCAGTTTTTCAGCACCGGCTTTAGAATCCTGGAAGTAACGGTCAGCAGAACCAGTTGCACCGGCCATCGCACCCAAAGAACCCATACCACGGTAAGCCTTGTAGTAACGGCCCTGGAAGAATTCAACTTCGCCCGGTGCTTCTTCAGTACCGGCCATCAGTGAACCCACCATGATGGTACTTGCACCAGCGCCAATCGCTTTTGCCATATCTCCAGAGAAACGGATACCACCATCAGCAATCAATGGAATCTGTTCTTTCAATGCACGTGCAACAGAATCAATTGCAGAAATTTGTGGCATACCAATACCAGCCACAATACGAGTTGTACAGATTGAGCCAGGACCAATCCCCACTTTTACGGCGTCCGCACCCGCATCAAGCAAGGCAAGCGCAGCATCACCAGTGGCGATGTTACCGCCAATCACTTGAACTTGCGGGTAGTTCTGTTTGACCCAGCGTACACGCTCGATCACACCCGCAGAGTGACCATGTGCAGTGTCCACAACGATCACATCTACACCAGCATCAACCAGTGCTTCTACACGGCTTGGTGTTTCAGCGCCAGTACCAACTGCTGCACCTACACGTAGACGACCTAAATCATCTTTACAGCTATTTGGATAAAGTTCCGCTTTACGGAAATCAGTTACCGTGATCAAGCCTTTTAATTCGTTGTTTTCGCCGACAACGATCACTTTTTCAATACGGTTTTTTTGCAATAAGGCCTGAATGTTTTCTTTCGATTCGCCTTCACGCACAGTCACCAGACGGTCTTGGCCAGTCATGATATTGCTAACCGGCTGTTCCAGATTGGTTTCAAAACGTGTATCACGACCTGTCACGATACCAACCACTTTACCGTCTTTAACCACGGGTACGCCACTGATGTTATTCGCTTGAGTTACAGCGATCAGTTCACGTACTGTAGTTTCTGGGGTAACTGTGATCGGATCTTTCACCATACCGGCTTCAAATTTTTTCACACGGCGTACTTCTGCGGCCTGGGCAGCAATATCCATGTTCTTGTGCAGAATACCGATACCGCCATTTTGTGCCATCGCAATTGCCATACGTGACTCAGTCACAGTATCCATAGCTGCTGAAACAAGTGGGATATTCAGGTTAATGCCGCGAGTCAGGCGTGTCTTTAGAGAGACATCTTTTGGGAGAACAGTAGAGTAGGCAGGGAGTAATAGGACATCATCGAAGGTTAACGCGTCTTGAACGATGGTCAACATAACAGTCTCACTGGTAATTTCCGTGCGCTATTATAAACAAATTTAGCTCTAAATTTCATTGCAATTGCAAAATTTATTTTGTCTAAATCTGGACTTAGATTTAATCCGAATATCTAAACCTGTAAATTTGACTATTCAATCAACAATTTAAATATGCCAGAGTAGTCATCATATTTATTTGCTTTACAAAATCCCTTACTAATTTTTTCTCCCATAAAAAAAGCAGAGTCCATACCCTGCTTTTTAAATCTTGAGTTTGAATTTAGCTCACCCGTTCGAAATTATCATCATTTTCGGCTTCATCCGGCTCAATCTGGATGAATGGAATCATATTGTGTGCCATCCGTGCTTTATTGCACTGGGCATCAGCGATCTGCACTTCTTTACAGGATGAGCTACGTAGCTCGTACATGCCGCAACTCACCTGCTCGCCAATCTTGCCTTCTAGCGCAACACAGCGCGGATTTTTCTGATTGGTTCCCGCCATGCATGAATAGACCGAGGTGACAGGCTCAGTATAGTGCTCAGGCATGGGAATCCCCTCTGCCCAATAAAATGAAACCCTGAAATAGGCGCAACATGCGCCACAACTTAAACATGCATCTTGTGTAGGAACTTGAGACAACATTTCTTATAAATTCTCGTCATCAAAAACAGTTTTTTTTGCCGGCGGAAAATATAAAAAATGTTGTTTTTCTACTCAAGAAAAAATTTAAAATTTTCTTGAACTATTCAGGACAAGTAAAAACAGTTTCATCCATTAAATCAGTGCCACATTCCAGTGTTTCAATCCAGTCCAGAAACTGGTTAATCTGTTCTTTACCCACAAATGGTGTTCCATGTTGTGGCACAATCATGTCTACATCCATGGTACGTACCATCTGTACCCATAAACGAATCACCTTGTTATTGCACATATAGCGCTGGTGAAATCCTTTCATTTTCGGAATGTGCGCTGCAAAATTTTCCAGTGGCTTTGAAGCATCCTCGACCATTGACGCCCCCATATCACCAGAAAACAGGATCTTGGCAATCGGGTCATAAAACTGGAAATTACCGACTGAATGTAAAAAGTGCGCTGGAATAGCAATAATGCTGGATTGACCGAGTGGAATGATCTGACCATGATCCGGCAATTCAACCAGACGATCCAGCCAGTTACCTTTCATACGGTCACTCATAAAGGCTGAATTCAGATGCGGCAAGAAACGCGCCCAGAGCTTGGAAGCTACGACTTTGGCTTCGGTATAGACCAGCCAGCGCGGCATGGAGGTAATAATGTCCGGATCCTGATGCGATGCCATCACATAATCCAGATTGCTTAACCGGGTATAGCGGTTCAGTTCCATGGTCAACGGTACATAAGTTAAATCACCGCCCGGATCAAGTACTGCAGCACGCTCATTGTCTAAAATCAGAAATTGGTTTGCCTGGACACCTTCACCTTTAACGAGACTGGTAAAACTAATACATTTATGTGTCCCATTATCAAACAAGACTTGCGATGTGGTGCGCTCGAAGGCCATCAGTAATCCCCAATTTTTTTCGTTTAGGATGGTTTTTCTATAGGCATATAACATATAGGGAATTAAATGAACTTACAATCAATAAAACTGGATATATCACTTTATTTATCAGTAAATTGAGCACAATTTCACAATAAAAAATCCCGAGTTTTTAGCTCAGGATTTATACGAAATTGATTTTTATTTTTAAAATAAATAATGTTGTGCCAAGGTGCCGACACCAATGATCAAGAAAATACTGGCGCCAATTTTATGAATCAGGCCGATTGGAAGTTTATTCGCCAGTTTATCACCGATAAATACCGCAGGTGCGTTGGCAATCATCATTCCGACGGTAGTACCCATCATCACCCAAAGCACACTGTCAAAACGTGCTGCCAGTGCCACTGTCGCAATCTGGGTTTTATCACCAATTTCAGCCAGGAAGAACAGCACAAAAGTCGCACCAAACACGCCGTACTTTTGCCATTTATTGATACTGTCGTTTTCATCCCCTAATTCATCCGGAATCAGCATCCAGATTGCCATCCCAATAAAACCGACTGACACGATCCACAGCAAAATTTCTGGCCCAATAACGGTAGTGACCCATTGCCCCAGGGCTGCTGAAAGACCATGGTTAATCAGGGTTGCCAGTAAAATTGCAATTAAAATCGGTGTCGGTTTGCGGAAACGTGCTGCAAGAAGCAAAGCCAGTAACTGGGTTTTATCACCCATTTCGGCAAGTGCAACGATGGCCGTGGAAAGCAGGAATTCGTACATGCGGTCTTTCTCTGGCTGGCATTTTCTACCGATGATTCACCCTTCCCGCCAGCCAAAATCTGCAGAATGGTAAATCAAAGGTCTTGCCAACAAAAGAAAGCTTCGAGAAGCTTATTTGGTTCTTTGCTATGATGACCATGCCCTGTTGAGCAAATATGTTGACCATCACCCTTCTGCTTTGCGCAAAAGGCGGCTACTCCCCAATGAAGTGCGCCCATTATAGCCAACCGTGTTTATATTTACAAATTGTCATATAAAAAAACCCTGCCGGAGCAGGGTTTTTATTTTCATACATTCATGAATCAGATCAAGAGTGTACGAATATCCTTTAACAGCTTGGTCAGCTTATTGGTAAAGCGTGCAGCATCGGCACCATTAATTACGCGATGGTCATAAGATAGCGACAATGGCAGCATCAAACGTGGATCAAAACCCTCCCCATTCCATACCGGCTGCATGGTCGCAGGAGAAATACCCAAGATCGCCACTTGCGGCCAGTTCACCAACGGCGTAAATGCTGTACCGCCAATTGAGCCCAAGCTGGTGATGGTAAAGTTCGCACCTTGCAGATCTTTAGGTGATAATTTCTTATCACGCGCTTTCTGGCTTAACTCACCGAGCTCAATAGCGATCTTCTTGATCGACTTCTGGTCCGGGTTACGTAATACAGGAACAGTCAGACCATCTGGCGTCGCAACCGCAATGCCCATATGGATCTCATTACGTAGCAATACCGATTTACCGTCATCAGACAGATGACCAGCAAATTCGCGCTCTTCTTTGAGCAGATAAGCTACAGCCTTGATAATGAAAGCCATGATGGTCAGGCCAATACCTTCTTTCTTGAAGTTGCCTTTCAGCTCATTACGCCAAGCTTCCAGCTCAGTGATGTCTGCTGCATCAAACTGGGTCACTTGTGGGATATAGTTATTTAAAGATAACTGCGGAATCGAAACCTGTTGCAGACGCGTCAAGGCTTTCTCTTCTACCCCACCAAAAGCACTGAAATCAGGCAGTTTTGGTAAGCCAGCAGGAGCTGTAGCTGCCGCAGGTGCGGTTGTTGTTTGCGGTGCAGTCAGACGATCTTTCACATACGCAAACAGGTCTTCTTTCATTAGACGTTCATGCGGACCAGAAGCCTTCACTTCTGCCAATACCACACCCAGTTCACGAGCCAGTTTACGCACAGCAGGACCAGCATAAACTTTGGCATTGGCAGCGTTCTGCTCTTTGCTAAGCTTGTCTGCACTATGCGTTTCAGGCGTCGCAGCAGCAGTGTCAGCTTTTGGCGCTGCAGCTGGTGCAGGTGTAGCTTTGGCTGCAGGTGCTTCTGATTTTGTCGCAGGAGCCGCAGCAGGTGATGTCTGTCCCTCAGCTTCAATCGTAATCAGTGCCACGCCTTCAGAAACATTCTGACCCAGCTCAACATGAATCGCCTTAATCACTCCGGCAGTCGTGCTTGGCACTTCTACTGTCGCTTTATCCGATTCGACCACGATGATGCTCTGGTCTTTCTCCACCGCATCACCGACCTGTACCAGAATTTCTGCTACAGATGCCTTGTCTACACCCAAGTCTGGTACTTTTACTTCAATATCGCCTGCAGGGGATGCCGCCTGTTGTGACGCTGTTTCAGTTTTGGCTTCAGGTGTTGCTTGAGCTTTCGGCTTTTCTGCCGCTTGAGGCGCTGCTTGCTCAGCAGCTGGTGCCGAATCTGCAGTTTTCACTGTCAGAATCAGCACTCCTTCTTTGACTGAATCACCTTCCTGAATATGAATCGCTTCCACAGTACCTGCAACCGTACTTGGTACTTCAACTGTCGCTTTATCCGATTCAACCACGACCAGGCTTTGATCAACTTCAACTTCATCGCCAACCTGAACCAGAATTTCACCCACCAGGGCTTTTTCTACGCCAATATCCGGCAATTTCACTTCTACAGTAGATGTAGAAGCCGATTGAGAGGACTGTTCACTTTGGCTAGAGGCTTTAGGCTGATGTGTCGCCACTTCCTGCAGGATTTCCTCATCAGGTAATTCAGTTGGAGTATTTTCCGAAGTTTTGTCAGTAGCATCAGCTTCCTGACTTTCTACCGTACTGGCATCATCTTCAGCTTGCAGTTCAATCAGGACAGTACCTTCAGATACTTCATCACCCTGATTGACCAGGATGCTTTTAACCACACCTGCTGAAGTGCTTGGCACTTCAACAGAGGCTTTATCTGATTCCAGCAGCACAATACTTTCATCTACAGCGATGGTGTCGCCCACCTTCACCAGGATTTCTGCCACAGTTGCCTTATCTACACCAATATCTGGAGTCGTAATTTGCATGATTAGTTCTCCTCTTTGTAGTCAGCAACAGCATGCAGTTCCGGGGTCGCCTGTGGCGCCCAAGCCACCGGACGATCAGTATCTAACTCAAAGCTAGAGATCGCATCTTTCACTAAACGTGCATCGACTTCACCTTCATCTGCCAGCTTCTTCAAGGTTGCTACGACAATATGTGCAGCATCGACACCAAAGTAGCTACGCAGGTTGCCACGGGTATCTGAACGGCCATAACCATCGGTACCCAAGGCTACGAATGGACGGCTATCTGGAAGATAGGCACGGATCTGTTCGCTATAGGCACGCATGTGATCGGTAGCCGATACCACAATACCGTCCTTGTCACGTAACTGCTGAGACACCCATGGCTCTTTCGCTTCTTCAGCCAGTGGATGCAGGCGGTTATATTCTTCACATGCCATACCATCGCGAGCGAGTTCGTTAAAGCTGGTCACGCTCCAGACATTGGCATGAATCTGATATTCCTCACGCAGGATTTTTGCGGCCTTGATCACTTCACGCAGAATCACGCCTGAACCCATCAACTGAACCGTCGCTTTTTCGTCTTCTTCCAGCAGATACATACCACGCTTGATGCCTTCTTCTGCACCTTGCGGCATTGGCGGATGTTCGTAGTTTTCATTCATCAGGGTCAGATAATAGAACACACGCTCCTGATTCACATACATACGTTGCAGACCATCATGCACGATCACGGCAAGCTCATAGCCAAAGCACGGGTCATAAGAGACACAGTTTGGAATGGTGTTGGCCAGAATATGCGAATGACCATCCTGATGCTGCAAGCCCTCACCATTTAAGGTAGTACGGCCAGCGGTTGCACCCAGCAAGAAACCTTGCGCCTGTGCATCACCTGCTGCCCAGGCAATATCGCCAATACGCTGGAAGCCGAACATTGAGTAGTACATGTACATCGGGATCATTGGCAGGTTATTGGTTGAATAACTGGTCGCCAAGGCTGCCCATGCGCTCATCGCACCGGCTTCGTTAATCCCTTCCTGTAACATATGACCGTCTTTGGCTTCCCGGTAATGCATCAACTGTTCCTGATCTTCAGGGGTATATTGTTGACCATGCGCTGCATAGATCCCCAATTGACGGAACATCCCTTCCAGACCAAAGGTACGTGCTTCATCCGGAACAATCGGGACCACACGGTCCTTGATTGCTTTCTCTTTTAATAAGGCAGAGATTAAGCGGACCATGACCATGGTGGTGGACTGTTCTTTACCGTTTGAACCTTTAAGCACAGCATCAAATACAGAAAGTTCAGGAATCGGTAAAGATTCGCTTTCTTTGCGACGTGCTGGCAGATAACCACCCAGTGCCTCACGGCGTGCCTTCATATATTTAATTTCAGGCGAATTTTCACTTGGGCGGTAGAATGGAATTTCTTCCAGTTGTTCATCAGTAAATGGCAAGTTGAAACGGTTACGTACATATTTCAATGATTCCAGCTGCATTTTCTTGATTTGGTGGGTCTTGTTCACCGCTTCAATTTCATCAGACAGACCATAACCTTTTACGGTTTTCGCCAGAATGACCGTTGGTTGACCTTTGGCCTTGGTCGCTTCTGCATAGGCAGCAAAGACTTTGTACGGGTCATGACCACCACGGTTCAGATTATCGATATCTTCATCGCTCAGGTCTTTGACCAAAGCTTCTGCTTCTGGATATTTACCAAAGAAATGTGCGCGTGCATAAGCACCACCTTTCACCTGATAGCGCTGATAATCACCATCTACTGCTTCTTCCATAATCGCTTTGAGTGCACCAGATTTGTCTTTATCCAGTAGCGGATCCCAATGACGACCCCAGACAACTTTAATCACGCGCCAGCCAGCACCACGGAACAATGATTCAAGTTCCTGAATGATCTTGCCATTACCACGTACCGGGCCATCCAGACGCTGCAAGTTACAGTTCACCACCCAGATCAGGTTGTCCAGCTTCTCACGACCCGCCAGTGAAATCGCGCCTAAGCTTTCCGGCTCATCCATTTCGCCATCGCCCAGATAAGCCCAGACTTTACGGTCTTCTTCCTTAATCAGGCCACGGTTCATCAGATACTTTTGAATATGCGCCTGATAGATCGACATGATTGGACCCAGGCCCATCGATACCGTCGGGAACTGCCAGTAGTCTGGCATCAAGTAAGGATGAGGATAAGAAGGCAGACCTTTGCCGCCGACTTCACGACGGAAATTATTCAGATGCTCTTCAGTTAAGCGGCCTTCTAGAAATGAGCGGGCATAAATCCCCGGGGCACAGTGACCTTGATAGTAGATCAGGTCGCCACCGAAGCTGTCGTTATTGGCACGGAAGAAATGGTTAAAACCCACATCGTATAAAGTGGCAGATGAAGCAAAGCTGGCCAAGTGACCACCTAAGTCATCACCGGTTTTATTTGCGCGAAGCACCATTGCCAAAGCATTCCAGCGGATCAGCGCGCGAATACGGCGCTCCATGTCCTGGTCGCCCGGCATCGCAGGTTGTTCTTCTACAGAAATAGTGTTTAAGTAGGGAGTATTTAAACGCTGAATAGGAACATGTTTGGCAATTGCGCGTTGATAAAGTTTTTCAAGTAAAAAGGCGGCGCGCTCGGTTCCCATGTGTTGCAAAACGGAGTCAAAAGCGTCTTGCCATTCTTGGGTTTCTTGAGCGTCGGTATCTCCATAAAACGCCATAATCTACAGTTCCTGAAAGCCAAATTGATCACTTATATGTATCATATTTACGGCTTATGCAGGTATGGCTCTGGCTGAATGCGATTCTGGAGTACTATTTATTATCTAAATATCCATTGACACTTTCTTACACAAAGTAACAAAAAGAAGTCAATAATGGCGATTTTTTATACGACAGTTATAATTCTCGGTGATAATATAATATCTAAAAGCAATTAGACCGAACTCCTTCTCTACTCCCTGGAAGAAATGTTCAGTCTAATTGCCTTAAAAGCGGTTTGATTGATTTTTTATGAGTATCAAGTATCAGACGTATTAAAGTATTTCAGTTATTTTGAGCAAAGCTACGCTTAAGGCAACATTGCTAAATAAGTTGAAGGATTTTTACGTTGACCGTCTTTTACTACTTCATAGTGTAGATGAGGACCAGTACAACGACCTGTACAACCTACATTCGCAATATGATCACCGGCTTGCACCTGATCTCCCACACGTGCAATCAAGCGTGAAGCATGGGCATAACGAGTAAGGTATCCATTACCATGGTTAATTTCGACATACTGACCATAACCTGTACCCCAACCCGATTTGGTTACGATACCAGGACCAGTTGCATAGATCGGTGTACCGCTTGCAGCAGCCAGATCTAGACCTGAGTGATTTTCAGCACGACCACCCATGGTACGGCCGCCAAAATTTGAGCTGACACGTTTCATGTCGGGTAATGGATGAGCCACTAACCACGAATAAGGATTATTTGAAGATGCAACTTTACTGGATGAAGAATTGCCATATTTTTGAGCAATGGTCTGATTATTCAGTTCAACCGGTTTTTCACGTAGCTGAACATTTAATTTAGTTTGTGCGGGAATATCAATATCTTCAGGATGGGTATAAGAACCCTGCGATAAAGTACGTGTTAACTGCTCAAGACGGTCAGGTGTAGCATCTTGTTGATTCAGATCCACTAAATCTGCAAAAGCTACTGAAGCAGCTGAAACCGAAATAGAAAATGCCAATAGAATACGTCGCATAGGCATATGCATAAAAAACCTCTCTAAACTGCTAATCGAGTTTCTTGAAGATCTCTTCCTTGATATCCACTTTAAGAAGCGCATAAGATTAAGACATAAACATGTAGGAATTATGTATGTCGGAACCTGTCAACGTCTTTCAAAAAACAAGAAAACAGATAAAAACAGGAAACTTTTCGTTTCTCTCATCACAAGTTTCTGCATGGCAGAAGCTTACGAAACTCGTACAACCGCTATTGCCTCAACCCGAACAATGGCAAGTTGCCTGCTATCAAAATGGTGTGTTAACGATTACTGGTGAAAACCAAGCCATGATTTCTCAATTGGCCTATCTTCAAAAGCAATACATCTCACAACTCTCTCAAATAAACGAATTAAAAGATCTCACTAAAATCCAGGTTTGCTTAAGGAATCCATCCCCTGTTCAACCGGTTCCAGAAAAATCTGAAAGAGCCTTGAGTCCAGAAACACAGGAATTACTTCGCGGTGCTGCTGACTTTATAAGCGACCCTAAGCTTAGCCAAGCTTTACTACGTTTGGCAAGCAATAAAAAGTAACATTGCAATGAGATGTAATAAATTCCAATGTTGTTTTTATGTGACAGGTGTCACATTAGATGCAGCTAAGTTATAACACAAAGACACAAAGACAAGGACTTATGTCACAGTTACATAATTAATTGGACATTGAGTTACGTCATCAAATGTTACAATTTCATAGCTGCTTGGGTCACTTTTCACGTTACGCAATAGTTGATTATTCAAAGCATGCCCTGATTTGTAACCATCAAATTTGGCAATAATCTGGTGGCCTAGCAGGTATAAATCACCAACTGCATCTAGAATTTTGTGACGTACAAACTCATCCGAGAAACGCAAACCTTCTTCATTGACTACGCCGGTTTCATCTACACCGATGGCATTTTCCAAGCTTGCACCCAAAGCCAGATTATTGGCTTTCAAGTAGTCAAGGTCTTTCATAAAGCCGAATGTACGCGCTTCACTGACTTCATAAACAAAGGTTTCTGTAGAAAAATCGATGCTGGCAGATTGATGTTCTTTTTTAAAGGCAGGATGATCAAAATCAATAGTGAAATTTAGCTGAAAGCCGTCATGTGGGCTGAAAATCGCCCGTTTGTCATCGATCAGGGCTTCAACAGGTTTAATAATTTTAATAAATTTCTTTGGTGCATCTAGTTCTTGCAAGCCGCCCTGCATGAGCAGATAAATGAAAGGTCCGGCACTGCCATCCATAATGGGAACTTCTGAAGCTGACACTTCAATAATCAGGTTATCAATACCTAACCCTGCAATGGCGCTCATCACATGCTCAATCGTACCCACTTTGGCATTTGACTGAACCAGGTTCGAACACATGAAGGCTTCCTGGATCAATAAGGCATCTGCAGGAATATCGACAGGTGGATCCAGATCAATACGACGAAACACAATGCCCCCATCGGCGTGGTGTGGCACAAAGTTAATCATAACCTTCTGCCCACTATGAAGACCGATTCCGCTCGCTTTCACGATACGTTGCAGGGTACGTTGTTTCAACATGCTTTTTATCATCTGTTCACCAATAAAACCGCTATACGTTAGCATATTTGGCCATTGATAAAAAACAAAAGGTGGCTCTAAAGCCACCTTTTCTGTGCAATCATCGTAAACACATGCTGTTACATATTATTTGCGCTGTTGATTTTTAAGATAATCTTGGATGCTCATTGGCGTTGGACGCGGACTAGAAACTGAAGCGGCAGGATTAGCTGCTGCACCTGCTTCATTTTGCTGGCGCTGAATTGCCGGTACATCATCATCTTCAACTACTGCCTGTGATGATGATGGACGTACTGCCTGTACATTCGCACGTTTAGTCGGCTCAACCGAATCTGCAGCATGGCGAGTCAAACCAGTCGCAATCACCGTTACACTGATTTCATCACGTGCATCCGGATCAAATACTGTACCGTAGAAGACCTGACCTTCATCCAGATCCACGATCTGGTTTACAACATCAGTAATTTCTTCGATTTCACCGAAGGTTACGTCATCACCACCAGTCACGTTAATCAGAATACCTTTGGCATTCATGATGGTGACGTTATCCAGTAATGGGCTGCGAATCGCCTGCTCTGCTGCCTGACGTGCACGGTTTTCACCACGACCCAAGCCTACACCCATCATGGCATAACCACGTGTACTCATTGCAGTTTTCAGATCGGCGAAGTCAAGGTTAATGTGACCAGGACGTACCACCAGATCAAAGATACTACGTACCGCATTCAACAGTACATCATCCGCTTTTTTATACGCATCCTTCATTGAAATATCACGGAAGACTTTCAATAGACGCTGGTTTGGAATGATGATCAGAGAATCTACATGCTGTTCTAGTGCTTCAATCCCCTTCTCAGCAGATTGCAGACGGCGTTTACCTTCAAAGTTGAATGGCGTAGTTACGACACCAACAGTGAGGATACCCATTTCTTTGGCAATTTCAGCAACGACTGGCGCAGCACCAGTACCTGTACCACCACCCATACCGGCAGTAACGAATACCATATCGGTACCTTCAAGCTGCTGGCGGATCAGTTCACGGCTTTCTTCTGCTGCCGCTTGACCGACCTGTGGATTTGCTCCAGCACCCAGACCACGTGTACTTTGCTCACCCAGCTGAATTTTAAATTCGGCTTCCATGCGATCCAGTGCCTGTTTGTCTGTATTGGCACAGACGAACTTTACGCCCTGGATATCGGACTGCAACATATGCTGTACAGCATTACCACCCGCACCACCTACACCAAATACAGTGAAACGGGCTTGACCATTGCTATCGCTATGATCTTCTTCGAAAAATTCAAATGAGGCCATGACCTATAAAATTCCTAATTCATAATTGGCAGTCACTAAGCCCGTATACTGCCTTAATCTTGATAAAAATTGTTTTTAAGAATGCTGCTCAAGCAAGCACTTGTCAAGTACAAGCCCGATTAACTACAACTTCCCAACAATATTCACAATAAAAATCGCTTAAAAGATCGCTTTTAACGTTTCGTTAAAACCTGACCATGCCCGTTTAATGCGCTGTGTTACTGATAACTTGTCCCCGTCTTCGGTCTCAACGAGGGTTTCCTGGGTATCACTCTGGCTAAACATCAGCAAACCAGCCACTGTTGCGTACTGGGAACGACGTAAAGCCGCCTGGTGCTGTTCATCTGCATAGACCTGTACCGGCGGATTGCCCAGATGTGCAGATACACCCAAGGTACGGCGTACAAAGCTGACCATACCTTCAATCTGACTGGCATCACCAGTCAGCACCACACCATGATACAGTCCCTGCATCGCGCCATGGTTCACCAGTTCATCACGCACCAGACCCATGATTTCTTCATAACGCGCCATGATAATTTCAGTCAGTTCAATCCGGCTAATGGTTTGTGGTCCATCAATGCCCTGGAACTGAATCATATGCTCTGGTTTAACCACTTTTAGGTCAACACAGCCATAGAGCAATTTCAGACGTTCTGCTTCTTCTGTCGTGGTCTGTAAAACTGCTGCAATATCACGGGTCACATGTTCACCGCCACGCTGAATAGTATGGGTTAACGCCAAACGGCCATCCAAATAAACAGCAATATTGGTGGTTCCCGCACCGATATCTACCAGACACACGCCATATTCTTTTTCATCTTTCAGCAGGCTGGCTTCAGCAGTAGCTAGACAGGACACCACCATTTTCTCCACACCGATATTGGCCCCTTTTAAAGCGCGGTCAATATTCTGCATGGTGCTGATCGGTAACATCATCAAGTGATAATGCCCGGTCATGCTATGTGCCGACATACGGATCGGGTTGAGTACCCATTCCGGTGCATCATCCAGCTCGAAGCCTAAAGGCACCGCACTGACCAGATAATGATCTGAGGTGACATGACTGGCTTTGGCCAGCTCAAGTGCCCGTACCACTTCACTGGTCGTAATTGAATGTTCACTATTATCAATGGTGGTACGACCCGAGGCATAAAAGCTTTTTAATTCAGCACTTGGGATCGAAATCCACGCAGAATGCACACGACATTCAGCCATATCTTCCGCTTCTTGTACGGCGTTTTTAATGGCGGTAATGACTTTATCGAGACTGACAATTTTTCCTTTATTCATGCCTCGGTTACGAGCGGTCGCCATCCCAATCACTTGGATATTGTCTGGCGCGTGTACCTTACCAATCAAAACTGAAACTTTGTGTGTCCCAATGTCAATCGCCACAACCGAGGGAACAGCTTCACTCATTATTAACTACTACCATTACGTGTTTGTTAGATTTATGGCTTTATAAGGCCTCTAGTTTTTAAAGCCGGTCATTATGGCTTTACTGTTACATTATTCTCAACGCCCGTGTCATTAATGGTTACAATAAATTGACCATTTACAATTTTAGGCGGAATTGAATTTTTCCATTGAATCGCCAATCCATTGCGATAACGCAGGTCGATCGCTGAAATTTTCGACCATACCGGTTTTAGTTCGCTATAGGACAGATGACTCAAACGTTGCAACTTGCTCATGGTTTGGTCTTTATCGACAATCACACGCAAACCTGAATCAAACTGCATAAACCACGTCATTCGTTCAGTTAAATATAATTCTTTTAAACGAATACCTTGTGGTAAAAATAACTGGTTGATTTCATTATAACGTCGCATCATGGTATTTGCATGAGTAGATGGTCCATGCAGCAACGGTAAAGCTGAATAATCTTTAGGGCTGACTTCAGTGAAAATAATGCCACTATCACTCAGCAGTCGTCCTGTACCCCATCGGGCAATAGCATGATGCGGCATTACCCGGACATGAATCTTGTCTGGCCAGGCACGAGACACTACGACACGATCCACCCAAGACAATTCCAGTGCGCGGTCACGAATCGATTCCAGGTCCGAAGTAAAATAGTTTTCAGTCACAATCGGTGAAACGTACTGCATGACCTGACGCTCTTCAGCTGCTGTACGCGTTCCTGCCACTTTCAGCTCTGCTACCTGAGCATCCGTCATCACCTTGTATAGGCCAAAAATCCCAAAAGCCAGCACCACCAGCGCGACACACAACAAGGCCCAACCACCCAGGTTGGTTAGTTTCTCTTTGCGTGTCGGCGGCTTGTCGTGAATTGAGGTAATCGCAGCACGTTTACGGCGCATGGTTGCTGGGAGTTGAGCCATAACTTAGTGTGCCGCACCGTTTAATGTTTGTTCCAGAATCGCTACACAGAGCGCATCAAAACTATAGCCGACGGCTGCTGCCGCTTTTGGTACCAGAGAATGACTGGTCATCCCCGGAACTGTATTCACTTCCAGCAACCAGAAATTACCCTGTTCATCCTGCATTGCATCAATACGGCCCCAGCCACTTGCACCCACTGCCTGGAAGGCACGTAGAGCCAAGGCTTGCAATTCTTTCTCTTCAGACTCGCTTAAGCCACATGGAATGCCATATTCCACATCATTACGCTGATATTTAGCTTCATAGTCATAGAAAGCCACATCTTCTGGCGGTTGCAGACGAATGACAGGTAGGGCCTGACCATTCAGAATTACAATGGTAAATTCACGGCCTGTGATCCATTTCTCTGCCATAACCACGGCATCATGTTCAGTGGCTTTGGCAATCGCATCGGCAAAGTCTTCTACTTTTTCAACTTTACTCATGCCAATACTCGAACCTTCGTGTACAGGCTTAATGATCAGCGGCAAATCTAGAGCAGATACAATTTCTTGCGCATTCGAGTTCTTGGTCACGATACGATATGGCGCAGTAGGTAATTCTGAACCCTGCCAAACCTGTTTGGTTTTGACTTTATCCATACCAATGGCAGAACCCTGTACGCCTGTACCGGTATATGGAATATTCAACCATTCCAGCGCACCCTGAATCTGACCGTCTTCACCGCCACGACCATGCAATACCACAAACGCACGATCATAATTTACCAGCTCGGTAACACTACGCTCTTGTGGATCAAACGCTTCTGCATTGACCCCAGAACGCATTAATGCCTCAAGTACGGCGGTTCCACTATCTAGCGAAACCTCACGCTCTGCAGATTTACCACCCAGCAATACGGCAACTTTTCCGAATTTTGAAGCATTTGACACGTTTATATCCTTAAACTTTTTGAATCTGTTCAATCAGTCATAACATGACTATTTTACTTTACATATAAATGATTTTGAGCAAGTTCGATTGAGATTGCTCCAACATTACCTGCGCCTTGGGTTAATAACAAGTCATTTGCTTGTAATACCTTTTTCATCACCTGGCTCAGGTTCCCCTCAACCGGATCAATCAGGATTGGTTCAACTTCCCCACGTAAACGGATACTACGTGCCAATGCGCGGCTATCTGCACCTACAATTGGCTTTTCCCCTGCCGGATACACTTCAAGTAAGAGCAGCTGATCAACTTGTGAAAGCACTTCTACGAAGTCATCAAAACAGTCACGGGTACGGCTGAAACGGTGCGGCTGGAACATCATCACCAGACGGCGATCTGGATGGCTGGCACGAGCCGCTTTAATAGTGGCTTCTACTTCTTTTGGATGGTGACCATAGTCATCGACCAGTTTCACATCGCCGCCTTCAAGTTCGAATTGACCTTGTACCTGGAAGCGACGACCTACACCACTGAAGCCTTCCAGTGCACGGCAAATAGCTGCATCGGATACGCCTTCATCCGTTGCAATCCCAATTGCAGCCAAGGCATTGAGTACATTGTGCAGACCCGGCTGATTCACAGTCACGCGTAGCGGCTCACGATCTTTACGTAATACGGTAAAGTGGCTGCGCATACCTTCCTGTACGACATCGACGGCACGAATGTCATTATCTTCATTAAAACCATAAGTCAGTAATGGACGACCAATACGTGGCATGATTTCACGGATATTGGCATCGTCACCACACACAACCGCTAAACCATAGAATGGCAGTTTTTGCAGAAACTGGATAAAGGTATCTTTTAAAACATCGAAGCTACCGCCATAAGTATCCATATGGTCAGCATCAATATTGGTTACCACGGCAGCCATTGGTTCTAGATACAGGAATGAGGCATCTGATTCATCGGCTTCTGCCACGATATAACGACTTGCACCCAAAGCGGCATTCACACCGGTACGGTTTAGCAAACCGCCGATCACATAAGTTGGATCCAGATTTTCTTCTGCCAGCATACAGGTGATCAGGCTGGTGGTTGTGGTTTTACCGTGAGTGCCTGCAACCGCGATCCCGTGACGGTAACGCATCAGCTCACCCAGCATTTCTGCACGGCGGACTACCGGTGTACGGGTTTCAAGAGCCGCCTTGATTTCCGGATTTTCCTTATCAATCGCGGTAGATACCACGATGACATTGGCACCCTTAATATTGCTGGCTGCATGGCCGATATAGACCTTGATACCATTTTCTTCTAATTGAGCCGTAGTTTTAGAGGCCTTGATGTCTGAACCAGAAACTTTATACCCCTGGTTTTTCAGTACTTCCGCGATCCCGCACATCCCTGCACCACCAATCCCTACAAAATGGATATGCTTGATCCGGCGCATTTCCGGGACTTTAATTAATTTCTTTGCTTGGTCTGCTGGGGTTACTGGAGACATAATTTACTCGGATTACAATTCTTGAATTAAACGGACCACATGCTGGGTCGCATCGGGTTGAGCCTGACGGCGTGCTTTGATCGCCATTTCCATCAATACCTGACGGTCAAGCATCGGCTCTAATAAGGTTTTTAAACTGTCTGGCGTCAAAGTAGCCTGCGGGCAGATTTTGGCTGCCTGCTGATTGGCCAGGAATTTGGCATTCGCAGTTTGGTGATCATCAACCGCACTTGGTAGCGGTACAAAAATCGCAGCTACACCAGCAGTTGCAATTTCAGTAACTGTCAGTGCACCGGCACGGCAAATGACCAGATCGGCGTCGCTATAAGCTTGGGCCATATCTTCAATAAACGGCTGAACTTCAACCTGCAAGGAGGCGGGTTTGTCTGCATAACGTGCGCGCGTTGCTTCAGCATGATTTTGACCACACTGATGATAGACATTTAACGGCACATTCAACTGTTTCAAGGCTTCCGGCACACGTTCATTTAAGGCTTGTGCCCCAAGTGAACCACCAACAATCAGAATTCGTAGCGGCTGGCCAGCTTTTTCCCGCTCCTGATAACGCCAGGACGGATTTAAAATTTCTGTAATTTCTTTACGTACCGGATTACCGGTGGTTACTACTTTATCTTGTGCCGGGAAAGTATCAGGAAAAGCCTGACATACCGTTTTAGCGACCCGTGACAACTGGGTATTGGTAAAACCCGCGACTGCATTTTGCTCGTGAATAATTACAGGAATACCCAGGATCCGCGCTGCCAGACCACCCGGTCCTGCCACATAACCGCCAAAGCCTGCAACAGCTTCGACTTTGAGCTGTTTCATATGCTTCATAGCACTAAGAGTGGCTTTTAAAATTTTAAACGGGGCCAAGACTTTACGCACAAAACCATTGCCACGCACACCTTGAATATCGATTTGATAAATTGGAATATTATGGTTTTTTAATAATCGGTTTTCCATGCCCGCTGGTGTTGCCAACCAGGACACTTCAATTCCTTGTTGTTGTAGATCTTTTGCAACGGCTAACGCTGGAAACACATGTCCACCCGTACCTGCGGCCATCATCATGACATGTTTAGGCTGTTTTTGCTGAGCGTCGGTCACGGTCTAATTCTTCAATTAAAAAATGAAACAGGAGGTCTAATTTAAGTCATCAATTGTAATCACAAACGCTTGCCCTTGAAAGTTTATTTACCTTATTTCAACAAGCGTTTCATTGTTTTTTTCATACTAATTTGAAGTTTAAACTAGTTTTATTATAAGGTCTGCATTTTTCCTTAGACTTAAGTGAAATATAAGCATAATTTTTAAATATTTTTCATTTAATCTTTTTATAGTCATTTCCTAAATCTATACATTTTTCACTAATTACTGCTATTTTTCCATTTAATTCATCCTATTAACTTATGCCTAAATCATATAAATCTGAATAAAATTTTATGTTATCCCTATCTCTATATAATTTTTTTCAAATTGATCTGCATACTCCTTAAATGGATTCAAGCATTATAGATGTCAAAAATATCAATTCGTGATCTATGGATTATTTTAGCCGGTTATCTGGCGGCCATGCATGTCGGCAAACTGTCTGCTATTATTCCTATTCTGCAACAGGATTTAGGCTTAAGTTTTACGCAAGCCGGGTTTTCCCTATCTTTAGTACAAGGGGCCGGGATGCTATTCGCCCTTTGTATTGGTGCTTTTTCGGAAAAAGTGGGTTTAAAGCGCTGCATGATTTTGGCGTTAATCATTTTAGGACTGAGCAGTATCGCTGGCCTTTGGATTCAGCATGCCACAGCCTTATATTTCTTCCGCTTTACCGAAGGGATTGGATTTTTAACTATTTCCTTGTGCGCGCCTGCAATTTTAAAACGGATCAGTCGGCCTGAAACACTGAATTTTAAAATGGGACTCTGGAGTTCCTATATGGGTGTCGGTGTCAGTCTTGCTGTTTTTAGTATTCCTGTTTTACTCGAATACCTGAACTGGCAGAATATTTGGGCTATTCTCGGCAGTCTATGCTTGATTATTGCAGGCATCATTAAACGATACCTGCGAATAGATTCAATGGCATTTGCATCTAACACAATTCCTCAACCAGTACCGTCAAATACTTCATTCTGGCAGATTGTCAAAGTTACCCTTACCCATCCACCCATTCTGTGTTTAGCTATTATTTTTGCCTGTTATACCAGTCAGTGGATTACCGTGACCGGGTTCCTGCCCAGCATGTATGTCGAACATGGTATTGATTTAAAAGTTGCAGGCGTTCTGGTTTCAATCGTGGTACTTGCCAATCTGGGCGGCACTTTTGGTGCAGGTATGTTGTTACAACGTGGCTGGAAACCCAAGACGCTATTCAGTACCGGATTTACAGCCATGCTGTGCAGCAGCTTTCTGGCTTTTGCAGCCAGTTCATGGCTCATGTTCGACTTACAGTTTATAAGTGCTGTACTGTTTTCACTGATTGGTGGAATTATCCCGACCACTGTTTTTGCCATTACTTTGCAGCATGCCCCGCGTGCCAATGCCGCAGCAGCCAGTGTGGGTCTGGTTTTACAGCTTTCAGCCTGTGCTCAATTTTTTGTGCCGCCTTTGAGCGCAGCACTGGTTTCGACTACACAGAATTGGGCTTATATCGCGGCAGTTACCGCCAGCCTCTCTATATTAGGAATCTTAATGACCCTGCTTTTATTCAAGCATTATGGCCAATAAAAAGAGCCTCAGACGAGGCTCTTTTTTATTATTGAAAGCTTAGGCTTGACCCAGACCGGCTTCCAGTACATCAAACAGGTCATCTGCAATGGAGGTACCAAACTGAGTATCAATTTCACGGATACAGGTTGGACTGGTGACGTTAATTTCAGTGACATAATTGCCAATCACATCCAGACCGACAAATACCAAACCTTTTTCTCTGAGATAAGGCCCCACTTGCGCTGCAATGGCTCTATCATTCTCAGTTAATGGACGTGCTTGACCTAAACCACCTGCTGCCAGATTGCCACGCACTTCACCATTTTGCGGAATACGGGCCAGACAATACGGTACTGGTTCGCCATTGATCATCAGGATACGCTTATCCCCTTCTACAATTTCAGGAATATAACGCTGTGCCATAATCGGCTGGTTACCATTGTTGGTCAGAATCTCAATGGTTGAGCCAATATTGATACCATCCTGATAGAGACGGAAAATTCCGGTGCCGCCCATACCATCCAATGGTTTTACAATCACATCAACATGCTCTTTTAAAAATTCACGGAGCAGGCTTTGTTGCGACGTTACCAAAGTCGGAACTTGCAGGTGCGGGAACTGAGTAGCAAACAGCTTTTCATTGCAGTCACGCAGGCTTTGCGGTTTGTTGATAATCCATGCTCCTTCACGTTCTGCCTGTTCCAGAATATAAGTGGTATAGACAAAGTTCATGTCGAATGGCGGATCTTTACGCATCAGCACCACATCATAAGCCGCAATCGATTCTTTTTTCTTTTCACCCAGTTCGTAGTAATGGTTATAGTCTTCAAATACCTGCAAAGGCGAGATCAGACCAAAGGCCTTACCTTGGTCGATATATAAATCTTGCTGTAATGCATAACCCAGTTCATGTCCACGGCGTGCAGCTGCCCATAACATGGCCATGGTTGAATCTTTTTTCAGGTTTACATTTTCGATGGGATCCATCACAACAAGTACGCGCATGTCTCTGTGCTCTTTCTTAAAAATACATTAGCAAGGAGTATAGCCTGTGCAGTTTCTTTTGTTTATGGTGATTTTGCATGACTAATTTTGTATAAATGCTTAAATACTTTAATCAACAAGAGCATTTATCATGCAGCAGGCAATTGTCGGCTTTCATCTGGATGAAGAAAATCATTGGGTCGCTGAACTGGCCTGTGGTCATGGTCAGCATGTGCGGCATGATCCACCTTGGCAAAACCGTCCTTGGGTCATGACCGAACAAGGCCGTAAAGAAAAACTGGGCGTCTTATTGGACTGCAAAAAATGTGAAATACACGAGGATTAATATCTTCTAAATCAAATCAGTATATATACTCACCCTGAGTATTTTATCTCGTTTAGAAAATTGATTAAAACCTGAATAAAAATAATAATACCTTGCTTATAAATGCATTATCTTTCAACTAAATACATCTAATTTTATGATTTAACGATTATTTTTCGAAATCATGGTTCCCAGCATAATAATAAAGGTACTGACCCCGCCAATCAGTAAGCTCATCAGAGCAATTTCCAAAGTGATCTTATGATGCCAGCTCTGATCAGGAATCCAGGGCAAATTCAGATTTTCCCCAAAGATAAAGTTAATAGTACATATAATCAGAAAGCCAATCGTTGTCGAGATCAGTAAAGTCACCACCAGGTTTTTCCACATCTTGCAGCCCACCAGCATGACAATAATGGCTAAACCTACCACCGTTATAATCGATATAAATAAAACACTGTTCCAGTAATCCATTCCTAGTACTCTTATTTTAAATCAATTAAAATTATGAAATTCTTATAATTAATTACGTAATGTTTATTTTAATATAGGCAGATTACAATTTGTAAACAATGACCATAACTACCTTATTCATTTTATTTGTAAAGGGACTTTATGGGGGGGGTAATTCATTCTTTAATGAGTTTCTTTTAAAAATATTGTTCTTTTTAGATAAAATAATTTTGATCAAGATTTATATATTGAGAAGAATATTTAGATAGAATTTAATTTTGAAGAAGATAATATAATTTATCGAATTCAAGGTTTATTTAGATCAAAATTTCTATCTTATTATTTATATTTCTTTTAAATACAGTCGCCTGAACAGAACTTCTCTTCCCATAAAAAGTAAAGCCCTAGATTACTAGGGCTTATACATCTTCATGTGGTGAATTGGATTTTAGATTCCGTATTTCACACGATAAGCTTCCATTTTCGCCAATGCTTCGCTATCGCCTTTTGCATCTAGGTAATTCATTAAATCTTTCATAGTAATCAGTGCATGTACTGGAATTTCCAGCTCTTTTTGTACTTCCTGAATAGCAGATAATTCACCTTGGCCTTTTTCCTGACGGTCAAGAGCAACCAGTACACCAGCAATTTGCGCACCGGCACTTTTCAGGATAGTGACCACTTCACGAATCGCAGTACCGGCTGTAATCACATCATCAATGATCCAGACTTTTTTCCCTTCCACTGAAGCACCGACCAGCACACCACCTTCACCGTGATCTTTGGCTTCTTTACGGTTAAAGCCCCATGGCACGCTGACGCCATGATTTTGCGATAGTGCCACTGCTGTAGCTGCTACAAAAGGAATGCCTTTGTATGCTGGTCCAAAAATCACTTCAACATTGTCACATTCAGTTAATTTTGCAGCATAGCCAGAAGCCAGTAGTGACAAGGCTTCACCATCATTGAGCAAGCCAGCATTAAAAAAATAAGGACTCACACGTCCTGATTTTAAAGTAAACTCACCAAATTTAAGCACACCACGTGATAATGCGAGTTCGATAAAAGCTTGCGGGTTAAACTGAGCTGGCGTTGACATGAGGTGCTCCTAAATCCATTAATTAAGGGTAAGACTTGCGCATGATACCAAAGAGTAGCTATCCAGGTGATCAAAAAATTCTTCGTGTCGTTTCAATTAATGTCAACGGTTTACGTTCCTCTGTCAGCAAGGGCTTGCTAGAGTGGATCGAACAGTCTGATGCCGATGTGATCTGCATGCAGGAAAGCCGGATTACCCATGCGCAGTGGACTGATAAATTTAAGCCTGAAGGCTGGTATACCCACCTGTTCCCTGCCGAGCGTCCAGGTTACGCGGGTACAGCGATTTACAGCCGTCTGCCATTTGTTTCCATTACCGATGGTTTGGGTTTTGAACTGGCCGATTCTCAAGGTCGCTTTATCTCGGCAGAATTTGACTTGGGTCTGGAAAAAACAGCGCATATCTGTTCGCTGTATTTACCTTCAGGTTCTTCGGGCGATGAAGCGCAGGCACGTAAAGATCACTTTCTGGAAGAGTATAAAAAGATCCTGAAACAATGGCGCGATGAAGACAAATCCATCATTGTCTGTGGTGATTACAATATCGTGCATAAACGTATCGATATTAAAAACTGGTCCGGTAACCAGAAAGCATCGGGCTGCTTGCCGCATGAACGTGCATGGTTGGATCATATCTATGATGAACTGGGTTATGTCGATACGTTCCGCGAAGTCCGTAAAGAAGCCGAGCTATATTCCTGGTGGTCGAATCGTGGTCAAGCCCGCGCCAAGAACGTGGGCTGGCGGATTGACTATCAGGCCTGCTCACCGGACTGGAAAGACCGTACTGTAAATGCCTGGGTCTATAAAGATGAATGGTTTAGTGACCATGCACCCGTGATTATTGACTATAAAATCTAAAACTGACCGAAAGATTGAGTGAACATTCGTTCACTCAATTAAGGTTTATTACCTACACTACATGACGTATTTTCAGGTTTATCTTCAGACCCTAACAGCGCATGATACTCACACGGCACAGGGATATGTCAGGATGACACTATAAGGACAGGACGCCGTAGGAAGAAAATAAAACAAACTATCAGATTTAGCTTGTTTTTCATGGATGTGACAACGGACGTTGTATTGAGACCCGCATAATCAGGATGATTAGATGCGGGTTTTCTCATTTCAGTACCTTCATTTTTTTCTTATTCTTAAACTTTACCATTTACTTTTTAATACCCATTCTGCTCTTAAACGATGTCAATCGAATGACATGTCTTTTAAATATTGCTTAAAAACAAGCTTCTTGGAAGCACATAGGCGATCGGCATAAATTCAGCTAAGCTAAGCCATCAATAAATAAACTGTTTGGGATACAGCGAGCATGCTCAAGATTTATGGCATTAAAAACTGCAATTCGATGAAAAAAGCTTTTGATTTACTTGATGAACTGGGATTGGCTTACGAATTTCATGATTATAAAAAACAGGGAATTGACGCGGATACTGTTAAAACCTGGCTAGATGCTTTAGGCCAAGATGTGGTACTGAACAAGAAAGGTACTACCTGGCGTAAACTCACTGCAGAAGAACAGGAAAATGCGCTTGCCAGTGAAGATAATCTGATTACCGCCTTAACTACTCATACCAGCCTGATCAAACGTCCGGTATTACAGACTGCAACTGGTTTTATCGCTGGTTTTGACGAAGCCGCTTATCAAAAGCTAAAAGACTAATCATCCCAGATGAGCTGGAAGAATAAAAAAAGCCTGACTTCTGTCAGGCTTTTTTATGGTAGTTTTTAGAGAACGGTCATGATCTATTATTTGGCACGAATCCAGGTTTGGTTACGACCTAAAGCAGACACGCCGATATAACCGCGCAGCTCAAGCTTCTTGCCACCATCTGTCAGGTTGCCTTTCAGCTTATAAGTTTTACCAGATTTTGGATCTAGGATCGAACCACTGTCATAGCTGGTTCCGCCTGTATTTTTCAGGCCTTTCACAATCGTTAAACCTTTCAGCGATTTATTGTGATACGGACCTTCACATTTTGTACAAGCATTTTCTTCACCCGGTGTTAATACCGATTGGATGCTTGCAGATAATGTCCCATTTTTTTGCTCAGTAAATTTTACTATAGCCTTTGGTTGTTTGGTTTCGTCGTCAATCGTTTTCCAAACGGTACCATTTAAAGGATCTGCAGCATTGGCCAGCGCAGATAAGCCGAGTAGTCCTAACATTAGCGTAATTTTTTTCATTTTTCTTCATTTCCCTAGTCTGAGATAGACCGATGTAGTATTAAAAAGTCACAACATTTTTGCAATTTTTACCTGTGACTATTTAGTGTAACCTTGTAAATATTGTTGGTAAATAATCTACATAATCAATAAAAGCAGAAAAAGATGGAAAGAAGATGAAGATGAGCCCCGTGACGAAACAATTAATTACAGAAAGTCTTTTAAAAGCGACCATCCGCGCGCCTAGTCGGTTCAATCTTCCTCCAAGCTCCTTACGGGTCGCACTGGAGCAGATGTGCAAGATTTTTCCGCAAGATAAGTCCGTACAAATCCGTTCGCTCCGGCTGGCAGGTGTACATGCCGAGGAAATCAAACCACAGCAGGAATCCAGCCAGCTGATTTTCCATATTCATGGTGGTGCTTTTTATCTCGGTTCCTTAAATACCCATCGTGCCTTTATGACCCAGATTGCCGCTCGCACCCAGATGCAGGTACTGCATATTGATTATCCTCTGGCTCCTGAATCTGCTTATCCTGAACCTTTGGAAGCTGTGTTTGATGTCTATAACCTGTTATTAGATCAGGGCATTCAGGCTAAGGACATTGTTCTGTCCGGAGATTCGTGTGGCGCTAATCTGGCGTTGGCGTTGGCACTCAAATTACAGCAGGAAGGCCTGCCACAGGTGAGTGGACTGATTCTACTTTCCCCTTTCCTTGATCTGACCCTGACCAGTGAATCACTACGCTATAATCAGAAACATGATGCCCTACTGTCGATTGAAACCCTGAAAACCGGGATTCAGTATTATGTACCGAGTACAATGGATCGTGGCGATCCGGAAATTTCCCCATTTTTTGCCGATCTCAGTGGTTTGCCACCGATGCATATACAGGTGGGATCTAAAGAAATTCTGCTGGATGATGCCACACGCTTCAAGGAAAAAGCGGAACAGGCTGGTGTCGAGGTTGAATTCAAGATATATACCGGGATGTGGCATAACTTTCAGATGTTTAGTGCCTGGTTTGAAGAGGCTCGACAAGCGCTAGCGGATCTTTCAGAATTTGCTCATCATCTGGATCAAGACTAGAAATTTAAAAGAAGCCATAAAAAAGGTCAGCGATTGCTGACCTTTTTTTGTTCATTCATTTTCTATCGAATTTTAGATCTGGCTTACCTGCGCCATCGCAGTTTCAATTGCCTGCTGTTTCGCTACATCACCCATATTGACGCCTTCAGCGCGAATTACGTGCACATCAGTTACGCCAGTAAAGTTAAATACAGTTTTCAGGAAAGCTTCCTGGAAATCGACTGGGCTTTGTTCGCCATAAACACCACCGCGGCTACTGGCAATATAGACTTTCTTTTCACCTGCCAGACCCACTGGGCCATTTTCTGTATATTTAAAAGTACGCCCTGCCACACTAATGCGGTCAATCCAGGCTTTTAAGGTAGAAGGTAGACCGAAGTTATACATAGCGGCCCCAACCACCACGATATCCGCCTGTAAGTACTGCTGTAAAATCTGTTCTCCTAAAGCCGCCTGCTCAAGATTTTGACCCATCAAAATTTCGGCAGTTAAATGTGGAATCGGCTGTGCAGCCAAGTCCAGATATTCAAGCTCAACAGCCTCACCATGTTTCTGTTGAAGCTGTCCCACAATAGCTTGAGTCAACTGACGGGAAATAGAGGCATCACCTAAAATACTGGAATCAATCTGTAAAATTTTCATTGCTTAATCTGGTCCGTTCATTGTTCGGGAATGGACATAGCTTAATAAACTTTAAATAATGAAATAATGGGTTTAAATAAAACACTTCATTGCGTATTTAGAACAATAAATTCTCAGCTTAATTTTTCTCCTTTTTTTTAATTTTTGATAAATATTACTGATTATCAATGAATTAATTTTATGTTATATTTCTGTAAATAATTAAAGCAATATTTTTCCATCTTTTAAAAACTTAGCAATAACAATAAAGGTCAGACCTGTTGTATGAAGCGAATGTCAGCAGTATTACAAAAATTCCAGAATCATCGACTCAAGAAATATCTGATCGAAGATGAAGTAGTGATGAACTGGGGGATTTTGAAAAAGTGTATCCTGATGCTGGCACTTGGCTGTGGCATACATATCAGCTGGCTAAGCTGGGACCTGTTTGTCCTGTCACATCCGCAATACTGGCAGCATGTCCATATTGATGTCGTTCGTTCAGAGATTCACATGAATGGCCTATTTTTACTGGCGCTGGTTCTTCTGATTTATCCCTGTTATAAATTTCAGGGCAATGCACTGATAGAACGATATTTTCCCTATCTGGCAGTGGGTATCTTTGTAGTTTCCCTGTGTCGGGATGCGTATATCGTGGGCGTGATCAGCCCGGTAGCCACAATTGCCTATGTTTGCCTGATGACGGTAGGTCTGGTCCTGTTTCACCGGAGACTGGTCTATAGCATGCTGATTCCGGCCTCACTGTTTCTGGTAACTTGTGCCTATCTAAGCTTTAACCAGCAACTGCCTTATTCGCCACTCTTTAATATTCAGGATCAGTTTTTCCATAATAGCTTCTGGCTGTTATCAATGCTGTATTTTATCTTACCAATTCTTGCTGTCTGCATGATTTTATTTGAAATTTTACTCAGTCAATGGCGCTATCGCGAACAGCTAATTAACCATCTCAGCCAGATTGATCCTCTGACCAATCTATTTAATCGCCGCAGTATCAATCAATGTCTGGACCAGCTAAATAGTACTGCAACTTTTAACTATGCCCTGGTGCTGCTGGATCTGGATCATTTCAAAAAGATTAATGATTACTATGGACATCACAAGGGCGATGAAACACTGGTACAAGTCAGTGCGGTACTGAACCAGCAATTGCGTGAGAGTGATGTGGTGGGACGGTTCGGCGGTGAGGAATTTATTCTGGTCCTGAATAATTCCAGCCTGGAAAAAGCTCAGCAGGTTGCAGAGCGTTGCCGAAGCGCGATCCAGCAACTACAGATTTTTAGTGATGAAGGACAATTGATCCCGGTGACTGCCAGCTTTGGCATTGCTATTTCAAAACCAGAATTACGCCCACAGCAACTCCTGAGTCAGGCCGATCAGGCCCTTTATCAGGCTAAAGCCGGTGGACGGAATCAGGTGAAATCTTATCTGGAACCTCTAAAAGTTCAACCAGCCTGATATTTTCATTGGCCTTATTCACTTTAAAGCATGCACCAGAAAAGCTTTAAAGTGAATGTTAGAGCTGCTCTAAACGCTGTAGCTGTGCCAATAATTCTGCTTCACTAAATGCACCTGTCAAACGTAAGCTGCGAATCTCCTGCTGCTGAGTGTCGAGAAATAAATAGGTCGGTGGTCCCAGAATTTCCCATCGGTTAAGTAAAGCCTGATGCGTAGTATCATATTGACTAAGATCGAGCTTGATCAGAAAATAAGGGGCTAAGGCCTGCTGGACAGCAGCTGCCTTTAATACTTTATGTTCAATCGGCTGACAAGCCACACACCAATCAGCATAGACATCCACAATGACCTTCTGCCCTTTCGGTACTGTAGCCAGTAACTGTTCAAATTCAGTGGCTGTTTTTGCTATATGCCAACTCGCCTGTTGTTGGGCAGTTTCAACAAAAAAACGCTGACTATGCTGATACTGACTATATGTAATATAAGGCACTGCAATGGCCAAACAGATGAGATAGAGCCAGCGCAGTCCGGTATTTTTCCAGAATAATCGTGCCAGAACATAGGCAACAAAGCTTAAACCCAAACCTAGCGACAGCCACTGCAATGCAGCTTCTGAAATCAGCGGACGAATAAAATACAAGGCCAAAGCCAGCATGATGAAAGCAAAGAGTACTTTTACCTGATTCATCCAGTGCCCGGCTCGGGGCAGGATGCGTGCCCCCATAATACTGGCCAGCAGCAACGGAGTGCCCATACCGAAGCCTAAAGTAAATAGGAGCACTGCGCCTTGCCATTGGTTCTGGGTCTGGGAAATAAATAATAATGCACCGGCTAATGGTGCCGTCATACAGGGACCAACCAGCAAGGCAGAAACAGATCCCATAACCGCAGCGCTGACCAAGGTACCCCCTTGCTGCATCGCCTGAACCCGGTCCAGACGCTGCGTCAGACGCTGTGGCATTTTAATTTCAAACAGGCCAAACAGGTTAAGAGCAAACACCACAAATAGCGCACTAAATGCCATCAAAGTGGCAGGTTGCTGTAACCAGCGTTGAAAGTTGAGTCCGGCTGAAGACGCGATCAAGCCCAGTACAGCATAGACTGCGGCCATACTGCTTACAAAGCTTAGGGCAATTATCCAGGCCTTGATGCCTTTGCTATCACGAACAATCAGTGAAGTCAGAATTGGCAGCATCGGCAAAGAGCATGGCGTAAATGCCAGCAAAATGCCCAAGCCAAAAAACAACAGTAATCCGTAAGCCAGTGAACTTTCAGCCAGACGTGCAGACCATTGCTGGTCTTGTGCCGAGTCGCTGCTGGATCGGGTAGAAATGACTTCAACGATTTTACTATCTGTATTTCCTGATTCTAAATCATCAGCAGAATTTGCCATAATCCGGTTGTGTTGCGAGGAAGAGCTGCTTAGATCCAGTAACCTTTTATTACCCGAGCCAGTAGATTCATATTGCACCAGACCGGATAAGTCAGTCTTAAATTCAATGGTTTGAGGAGGATAACAAAGCCGGTCTTTGGCACAGCCTTGCCAGCTGACCTGATAAGTTTGACCCGCCTGTGTCGGAATCTGAACTTTTAATTGCTGATAATAAACCTGGGTATGACCATAGTTTTCATCATATAGATCTTCAGCGGGTGGTAATTGCAAGGTCATCGGCTGACTTCCCTGCTTTACCTCTACCTTATGCTGATAAAGATAATAGTTTTGCGGAATTTCCCAGCTAAGTTCAGCCTGTTGCTGAGTGACTGAACTGATACTCAGAGGAAAAGCCTGCTCAGGCGAAAGCAAAGGCGCTTCTGCCTGAGCAATATTACTAAGCAACACTGTGCCCAATAAGACTGGAGAAAAAACTTTTCTCCCGATCTTAAACTGTAGTGCTTTGGTCATATCGGAATAAGAGCAGCTTAGAATAGGAATGATACGCCCAAGCCTGAGAAGTAACCTTTATTCTGACCTTCCAGATCTACCCCAACACTGGCATCAAGTTGTACCTGATCATTCAATGCATACATGACGCCAGTCCCTAG
The DNA here is from genome assembly GCF_013417705.1 of Acinetobacter sp. YH12235. Classification (NCBI taxonomy): domain Bacteria; kingdom Pseudomonadati; phylum Pseudomonadota; class Gammaproteobacteria; order Moraxellales; family Moraxellaceae; genus Acinetobacter; species Acinetobacter sp. YH12235. The sequence goes on from NZ_VPDL01000005.1 coordinate 66,673, forward strand.
TGCATATTCATTATTCTGACTTTCGGCTTTACGATAAATCAGTTCCGAATAACCTGACCAGCGCTCAGTAATCTGATAGCCTAAAGCTGGAATCGCAGTAATTGCCCAGTTGCTATCCTGCCATTCATAACGCATGGTCAGTGCAGTATTCACCAAATCATTATATTGATAAGCAACTGCTGAGCTCAGGCTATAAATATCTTCTTCATTACTAAAATTAGCATTACCTGTGGCAATAATAGCTTCAGCCATCAGCGCCATACTGAGTTTTTCATCATCCAGATCAATGGCTTTTTTCAGGCCAATACTGACATCGCCTAAACCATCATCCTCTTCAGTCTGACCATTGAACTTGGTTTGTGACCAGGCCGGACCAGCCCAGCCTAAACGTAATTCCAGATCATCAGTCAAACCGGTACGCAACAAGACGTCGGCATTTAAAGTGGTTTGTTTCAGCTTGCTTCCATCCACAGTCGCTTCGCTATAAGAGAAACTCGGTAAACCCTGTTCCCAAGCTAACTGACCCACTGGTACGGTACTGGTACCCAAACCTTCACCTGGTCGGTCAAATTCAACTGCAGCACAAAGCTGTGCACTGACACCCGTCAGTGCCATCAAACCCAATATTCTTAAAGTTGTCTTCATCTTGTTGGAGCTCTTTCTTAAAATTTAATGTAATTCCTTGGTCATTTTTGCGCCATGACTACGCAATAATTCTAGGGTTTGTTTTTCTTCTTCCAGTGCTTCTGCCCAGTTAATTTCATCAAAATCACAATCAAAGAATAAATCACTAATCGATGACAGAATGGTTAATCCTTCTTCATCCTTGCTGTTCGGATTGACTTTTTCTTCTAATAGGCGCTGCACTGCAGGTACACAGGCTGCACTGGCCGCATCCCAAAGCGGGCCATAAACTTCTTCAGCATCCCAAAGATGCAAATTGACTTTAGCCTGGATCAGCGCTTCCAGAATCTGTAAATGTACATCCAGACGTTGCTGTTTTTCTTCAGCAGTTAAGGGACTGCCCGCTTCATAAGCTTCACACACTTCTTCCCACCATTTGAACAGGCCATCTGACCAGATGGAAATAACTGGGCCTTTTTCCAGATCAATAAAATTCGGGTTAAGTCCATCTGCCAAAAGCTGTTTGACCTGACCCAGATTGAGTTCTTCGAGTGCTTGCACAAAAAGCTGTTGTTGCGCAGTTAACATGATGGAGCTCACTTTAAATTCGTTTTTCACTATTATGCCGAATAAAGCGGGATTTGTTTTGTTCTCATTCGTTTATTTTATCTAAAATTGAAAAAAGCCCCGTAGGGCCTTTTTCATCTGCGAATTATTTATTGTTCTAGATCTGTACCTGTATCTTCTTCCGCAAGTTTTAGCGGAGTGCTACGTACGTTATCTTTTTTCTCAATCACATGTTCCAGACTGCGTTTTAAACGGTCAATGGCACCATGAATGGCAGTATCAACATTATGACCATGATGGTTCACAACAATTGGCTTCAAGCCGGCAGGACGTGCTTCGATCATGCAGCGAATATCGTCATCGCCTCCTTTGGCGGCATTTTCATCGCTAAGATGCACTGAGAAATGGGTAATACGCTCACTGTGGCGCTGGAATTCCTGATTTAATTCGGTACGAACGTAAGTAATTAGACGATCACTATTGCGAATGTTTTTATCGGTACGGAGTTCAATGTTCATAAAATACCATCCTCAAATCATTTTAACTTTTTAGTGCAGAATTTTTATCTTGGCACGTGTATAGCTTGCTGTTTTATATTGCATTTCACATCTTCAAATCGCTTTGGATAAAACCCTCCAGATTGAATGATGAACACATTTTTGAGTCTGCAGAACCGTGTTCCTATACTTCGAATATCGGTCCTCTGTTGAAAATATGCAAGTGATATTTTGATTTTTTTAGCAAAAGAACAACCGATCGTGACAACTGCTTACCGGATCGTGATTGACCTTCCAGATTTGGAACGATCGAAATACTATTCACATGACCTTTCCAAAATTAAATCAGTCTTTGCCCTGTTCATAGAAGATCTATGTCTTTACTTGACTCAGCTTCAAAATTGATTCTCTATTCTTAAAATTAATTTAAATATAAAAACTTAACTCGCTTCAATTATCCTATAAACCTTCTTCTCCCAATATCTCAAATTATCATCAGCTCAAGACGATGAAATATTTCCGTCAGCGATCAATTTTGACTTTATTTTTACTTATTAATCTGTATCCTTAAGCTGCTTTCTCGGGGGAGATATTTAAATGAAATTTACACAAATCGCGGCACTTTGTGCATTGGCTTCAACAGCAGCTTTCACTCAGGCAGCAGTTTGGCAGGATTTTAGTTTGACAGGCCTATATGGCGAAAATTATGCACATCCTGTAGGTATGGTTGATGATTTAGAACAATCCACTATTACAGCTGAATATGCAGCTGGTTTAAAATATGGTGATTTCTTCGCCTTTGCTGACCGTACTAATAATGATATTAGTGGTAATGAAACTTACTTTGAAGTTTCACCACGTTTAAGTTTAGGTGCTGTCACTGGTCAAAAGCTTGAGCTTGGTCCAATTAAAGACGTACTTATTGCGACTACTTGGGAAGGAAATAGCGGCAGTCTTGACTTCAATAATTACCTATATGGTATTGGATTTGCTCTAGATGTTCCTTATACCAGCTATGCAAATATCAACTTCTATAAAGCTGATAATGATAAAGGGTCAGAAGATGACTATCAGATGACCATTACTTATGCCGTTCCATTTAAAATTGGTGGTGAAGAGTTCCTGGCAGATGCTTTCCTGGATTGGTCAACAGCTGAGAAAAATGGTCATGCAAGTGAATTAAACTGGACTTCTCAATACAAATGGAATGCAGGTAAACATATTTCACCTGAAACCAAATTATACTTCGGTATTGAGCATTCAGTTTGGAACAATAAATATGCAATCAAAGGTTTAGACGAACATAATGTCAGCGCATTGGTGAAATACCACTTCTAAGTTTTTAGAATGAATAAAGCAGAACCTTGGTTCTGCTTTTTTATTGCCTAAATTCAGGTTATGGTTAGATATTCTCTTTCTTTTTGGCATCTGCTTATGAGCTTTGTTATTCGTCCTGCTCAAATTCAAGATCTGGAACATCTACTCCCGATCTACAATGCTGAAATCTTATACGGAACCTCAACCTGGAATAGCACGCCAAAGACAATTCAGGATTTTCAGAACATGCTGAATGAATTAAATGCTCAGCAATTTCCTTTATTGGTGGCTGAGCATTCAGCGTCCAAGCAAATTGCAGGTTATGCGGATTATTCTACATTTCGACCCATTCAGGGTTTTAAACACACTGTTGAACATTCTGTCTTTATTCATGCAGATTTTATAGGGCAAGGTCTGGGCAAAGCCTTGATGCTCAAGCTGATTGAACATGCGCGGCAAAATGCTATCCATGTTATGGTTGGTGCCATTGACCATGAAAATCAGGCATCAATTGCCTTACATGAGAAATTAGGCTTTAAACAAACCGGTTATATGCCGGAAGTTGGACAGAAATTTGGACAATGGCGTGATCTGGTATTGATGCAACTCAACCTGAATTAAACCAAAATATTTTATTTTTTATGTAAAACTTAATCTAATTGGATCAATAATCTGTTAGAAAAATTACTGATAGATAAAATTTTCTATTAAAACCAGAATAATGTCAGTTGAGTAAAATTATGAATAAATGGCTTATCTTTATCAGTATTCTCTCCCTGAGTAGTTTTAGTTTCGCCAATTCAAACTTTGAAACTGAACTCCGATCCGAATGTGCCAAGGTGAAAAGCTATGCCAACTCGGGAAGAAAATTTTATGATCAGAAACAGTATCAAAATGCGCTAGGACAATTTCAACAGCAAGCTTCCTGGTCTGCCTTTTGTGCAATGCATAGTGAAAATAGCGGTGTATCTTTTTCCGAGAGTGCCATTGCCACTGCTTTTAATAATGTCGGGTTAAGCTATTTTAAATCAGGAAAACCACAATGGGCACGGGCCTGGTTCTCAGTCTTTCCTCAAGCCAAAAGCAGTCAATTTAATTTAAAACAGCTTCCTTCCCCGCAAAAAACTCAAAACTTGGCTGGCATCTATATACAGCATGCTGGCTTCGGTCACTGGAATACCATTCAAGTCAAACGGATTAAAAATTCTTATCAGATTCATTTTAATGGCCTCTATATGGGACTAAATAGCATGATTTATGGTCCAAATATAGGTGAATTTGAAACCACAATGCCTGTTAATAAAACCCAAACGACCTATCGATCAGATGACTGCAAAATTAATCTCAATTTTGCTTTTGATCCTAAACAGGGGCAGCAGGTAATTTTAAAACAGGACAGTGGCAGTTCAGGTTGTGGCTTTGGACATAATGTCTATGCAGATGGACACTATTTAAAAGTTGAGTCCTAAATTGAGTTGTTAAAAAAGCCCGCGATTGCGGACTTTTTAAATGCATATTAGAAATATACTTAAACAACGATATCCGCCAGGTTACCTTTCTGTTCCAGCCAGTCTTTACGATCACTGGCGCGTTTTTTGGCCAACAGTTTATCCAGTAAGCCTGAAGTCAGGTGCACATCATCCAGATCTAGCTGTACCAGACGACGAGTATTAGGATCCAAAGTCGTTTCGCGAAGCTGGCTGGCATTCATCTCACCTAAACCTTTGAATCGGGTGATCTGCGGATTCTTAGTTTTACATTTTTTCAGGATGCCTTCCAGTTCATCTTCATCCAGCGCATAGTGCACATCTTTAGCATCATCGATACGGAATAGGGGTGGCATTGCCACAAACAGATGCCCTTCTTCGACCAGAATCGGGAAGTGTTTTACAAACAGCGCACATAACAAAGTCGCGATATGCAAGCCATCCGAGTCGGCATCGGCAAGAATACAGATCTTGCCATAACGCAGTTCAGACAGGTCATCTGAACCTGGATCGACCCCAATCGCGATTGCAATGTTATGCACTTCCTGAGAGGCCAGCACTTCATCCGAAGAGACTTCCCAGGTATTTAAAATTTTCCCGCGAATCGGCATGATCGCCTGGAAATTCTTGTCACGTGCCTGCTTGGCCGAGCCGCCCGCAGAGTCCCCTTCCACAATAAACAGTTCAGACTGATCCAGATCATGTCCCACACAATCTGACAGTTTCCCAGGTAAAGTCGGACCAGCGACAATTTTCTTACGTTCAACTTTCTTGGCCGCTTTTAGACGGCGACCCGCTTTGGAAATGGCCATTTCCGCCAGTTGCATAGCGATGTCTGAATTCTGGTTTAACCATAGCGCAAACGCATCTTTGGCAATATTCTGCACAATGCCGGAGGCTTCACGGCTAGATAAACGTTCCTTGGTCTGACCAGAGAATTGTGGCTCCTGGAATTTCAGTGACAGGATATAGTTCACCCCATCCCAGACATCTTCTGCAGACAGTTTCATATTCCGTGGCAACAGGTTACGCAGCTCACAGAACTCACGCATGGCATCGGTCACACCTGAACGTAAGCCATTCACGTGAGTACCGCCTTGTGCGGTTGGAATCAGGTTGACGTAGGATTCCTGAATACTTTCTCCACCTTCCACGTTCCAGCAGATGGCAAATTCTGCACTGGCACGCTCAGCATCACCTGTCGCCACAAAAGCAGGAGCCGGAATGATTTCACGGTCTTCCAGCTCGTCCATCAAATAGTCGACCAGACCATTTTCAAACTGCCAGGTGATCTTTTCATCATTGATCTGGTCGATATAGTTAATTTGCAGACCAGCAGCCAATACCGCTTTGGCTTTTAAGTTATGTTTTAAGGCTTTAAGCGCGAATTTTGGAGAATCGAAATATTTGGTTTCCGGCCAGAAATGAACAGTTGTCCCTGTGGCACGTTTCGGTGCCTTACCTTCTAGCACTTCTAGTGGTGCAGTCGGTTCGCCATTTTCAAAGGCCATTTTATACAGGTTACCGTGACGCTGAACTTCAACTTCTACGCGGCTAGAAAGCGCGTTGACGACCGAGATCCCCACCCCGTGCAGACCGCCAGAAAATTGATAGTTATCAGTACTGAACTTACCACCGGCATGCAATTTGGTCAGGATAATTTCAATCCCGCTCTGACCATATTCCGGATGAATATCGACGGGCATACCACGGCCATTATCTTCAACCGATAATGAACCATCCTTATACACCGTGACCGTGACTTTATTGGCATGTCCCGCCAGTGCCTCATCGACCGCATTATCAATCACTTCCTGCGCCAAGTGGTTTGGACGAGAGGTATCGGTATACATGCCCGGACGACGACGGACCGGATCTAGACCAGATAAAACTTCAAGAGATTGAGCCGTATATTGAGACACGTTATTCGGTTTCCTTTTTTATGCAGTCGGATAAAAACTGTAAGAGCAGCGGAATTTTCTCCGCAAAATCATCCATGCCATGGCTGCCATTGGCCTCGGTCATCAGCAGTGCAGGTGGACGAGCTGAACTATAATAGCGATGTGCTTCACGATAATCCAAAACTTCATCGCCTTGTTGTAACAGCACTAACATTTTGTCTGCATCTTGTGCAGTTGGTAGCGCCATGGCTTCGAGCTGGCCAAGATCTGCGTCATTCAGGCACCAGTTCGGATGAACCTGCAGGGGCAATTCATCATCAAACAGTTCACGAAACAGCTGCCATGGTCGCATTGCCGGATTGATCAGTACAGCCGGCACATGCGCTTGAGCGACCAGATATGTCGCATAAAATCCCCCGAGACTACTGCCGACCAATGCCACCTGATCCATCGACTGGATCAATTTAGCAATCTTCTGAATTGCAGCCATCGGCGGCATGTTTAAATCCGGTAAATGCACCTGAATATCTGGGTACTTGGCACAGTATTGTTCCAATAACTGGCCTTTAATTGAGCTGCTACTACTCTTGAACCCATGCAGGTAAATGATATTCATCGGCAATCAATAAAAACAAACAAAATGTCAAAATTTAATTTAAAAGTGTGAAATACACTTCATTTTATAACCACTTAATTGCTTAAATTGTCTGACAAAAAAGCCTTTAATGTTATGCAATTCTCGCTATTTTAAGAGTATTCCGAATAAATTGAGAATCAAGAATACTGAAAAAAAGAATTTATACCGCGAAGTGCTCAAAAAAGAAAGATGTCTACGGCTCATATAAAGGATAGGATCAAATGCCAAGTTTAACGCCATTGCATGAAACCTATTGTCGATGGGATCGAACTCCGCTTAGCCAGGCAGATGTCCTGGAAGGCCTGGCACAATTGGTCACCATGCGCTTTAGTGATGTAGTACAGGAGCTGATTAAATCGATTCAGCGTGAAATTTTAATGAGCGTATTCGGGCTGAGTGAAAAAAATTCCAAAACTTTCCAGAATATTCCTTATATCGTACGTCTGTATCAAATGTCTTATGACATGATCTTTCATTATGGCAATACCCTGATTGCGCCTGGACTGCGCCGTATTATTGAAAGATTTCCAAAATTACATAATAAACCTCTGACCCCGACCATGCATTTTATGGTCAGTGCCCTGAACGGGATTATTGGCGATTATCTGCTGAAATATCAGAATCCTCTCGCCCTGCCGATGCTCATTTACGATCATTATGGTTCTCTGCAACAAGGTGAGCTAACCGGACGCATTACCCTATTTGTGCATGGTCTGTGCATGAACCATCTGGACTGGTCAACCCGCAAATATCCGGGCATTGGAGAAAAATTACTGGCACAGCGTGACCATAACACCATGCTGTACCTGAACTACAATACCGGACGCCGCATTTCAGCCAATGGCCGCAGTCTGGCCAATGCCTTGCAGGATCTGGTCAAACGTAATCCAGGAATTACCAGTATTGATCTGATCGGACACAGTATGGGCGGTCTGGTGTCACGCAGCGCCTTGTTCTATGGCAAACAAAATGTCTATGACTGGATTCCGATGGTAGAAAATCTGGTCTGTCTGGGCTCACCGCATCATGGTGCGGTACTGGAACGTTTTGGTTTTAGTTTGCAGGAAAAGCTCGGACATTTTCCTTTAGTGAAAATTGTGGGACATGTGGTGAATATTCGCAGTAACGGAATTCTAGACTTACGTCATGGCAGCGTCCGGGATGATGACTGGGAACATAATCCGGTACGGATTGGCTTTATGGACGACAACCGTAAACCAGCCCCGATTCCTGCGCATATTGATGCCTATCTGGTGGCAGGTACGATCGAGTTTGAACACCATACCAACAAAACGCTTAATGTGATCGGTGATTATCTGGTCAGTGTCAAAAGTGCCTTGGGCGAACATCCCCATCCGCGTTTTGATCTGAAAGTACCCGACGCACATAAGGCGATTTTCTATGGACTGAATCATTTTGAAATTCAGTATCATCCACTGGTGGCCGAACAGATTGTGCGCTGGTTCTATCCAAGTGTGGAAGATGAAACCTATACGCAAATTCATGAATACGTGACCGATCTGGACAGTATTGAAGGCATTGCCCTAACCTGATTGAAGGTGAAAAATTTGGTTCGCCTCTAAGAGAGTGATAAAAAAAAGCCAGTCTGTAGACTGGCTTTTTTGATTCCAATTTTGAAAATCAGTATTTATCTCTTAGACGTTTGACGGGCGCAGTCTGATATTTGCGAAATAACTGCCACAGGCTGATCAGCAATAAAATACTGAAGAACACCAATGACCAGACCGGTAAAGATTGCCCCAGGAACGTCCAGTCAATTGCGGCACATTCACCTGAACCGTTTAATACCTGCTGTAATACCGATTTCATCGGCAAAGTTTCCAGCCAGTAATCCAGACCTGGGCCACAGCTCGGCACTTGATCTGGGGGCAGGTTCTGTAGCCAGACATGCCGTGCAGCGACACCGACTGACCATAAGATACTCAGCGAGCCTAAGAAAGCATAACCACGCTTCATGGCATTGGATTTCGGATTATGCAGCAAGGCAATCAGGGAAATAATCCCTAGTCCGATCAATCCGATTCGTTGAAACACACACAATGGGCAAGGGTTCAGGCCCTGTCCATGCTCAAGATATAAAGCAAATGCCATCCCGGCAACAGATGCCAAAAACAACACACCACTCACGAAGCGATAACCCCATTGCATGGTTAATCCTCTTATTTATTATCGATATTGGGCTAAATATTCAGTAAAACTGATCGTGTTATCTTGCTCGAGCTGCTGTTGTTGCTGCAATGACTTTTGTGACAATTCATTGAAATATTTAAGTGTTTCTTTGCTTAATCGATGTGATTCATAGAGATTGCTATGCTGATGGGCCAAATGCTGACCAAACTGCCACATGCTGCTGTGGCTACGAATATCTCCGACAATCAGGGCTGACAAGGTCGCATCAACTTCATCGACACGGATCTGCATGGCTTGCATAGCATTGCTATATAGATCAGTTTCATAAGCCTGATCGAGCAATTGAGCCAGTGGCTGCATACGTTGCAAATGCAGATTACACCAGTCTTCAATCATATAACGCTGGCCATTTTCCATAATCGCAGCGTTATAGGCGCGGCCACGATTGACCACTTCAGCCTGATTCTGGTCAATGATTTCCTGTTCGGCATCCAGCAATGCCGGGCTGTCTTGCAATAAGCAGTACAGTGCCACTACTTCCAGGAAGCCGGCAGTATCTTCATTGATCCCGATCGCGCTATACGGATTGACATCTACAGCACGCAGCTCAACATAGCCGATCCCGCGATTTTGCAAGGCTTGCGATGGAGTTTCACCTTCTTTAGGTACCTGCTTTGGACGCACCAGACTGTAGTATTCATTTTCAATCTGTAGCACATGGTCATTGATCTGAATTGGCTGACCATTGGCATCATCCAGACCCAGACGGGTAAACTGTTTGTAAGGTGTTCTGACCGCTTTTTGCAGACCTTCCAGATAATCCTGCAGATTATTGTAGTGAATACCGAGCTGTTTCTGCGCTGAATTCTGGTAGCCAAAGCGTCCCATCCGTAATGCAGTCGAATAAGGCGTATATAAAGTACCGCGTACCAGCGGAAATAAATGGTGATCACGTCCAGTCATAAAACACTGGCACACTGCTGGACTGGCACCAACCAGGAAAATTACCAGTGGCGTTAAACGAATAAAGTTACGGATCAGCCCCATATAGCGATGGCTGCGATAATCCTGCAGGCTTAAAGCGCGTAGCTCTTCATCAGTTTCCTGTTCCTGAAGTGCTATAAAGAAATGATCCGGGAAAGACAGATTATAGTGAACCCCGGAAATGGTCTGCATACGGCGACCATAACGCACGCCTAAACCATGACGATACAGCGTTTTAAATAAGCCAATATTGGAGCTGCCATATTGCGCCAGCGGGATATTTTCATCCTTACTGTCGAGCATGCACGGCATAGACATCGGCCAGAGCTTTTCATCATTTTTCAGATGACGATGTACAAAGGCATGAATGTCGGTCAGATAGTTTAATGCCTCAGTAATACTCTCTTTCGGTGGAGTAATAAACTCCATCAAGGCTTCAGAATAATCGGTCGTAATATGCGGATGTGTCAGAGCTGAACCTAAGGCATGAGGATGCGGTTCCTGCGACAGGAAACCATTGCTTTGCATACGCAAGCTCTCACGCTCGATACCGCGCAGCATTCCTTTGATGAGCGACGAATCTACCCATTCCGGTAATACATCATGGGCAGTCGATTCAGGTTGACTCATTACAATCTCGCTTAATGGGGGTAACTATTAAAATAGAATCATCGGTTTAGCTTAGTATACCGCGATTTCCAGACAGCACATGCTGCCCTGCCTAGTTTTCAAGCAAACCATTGATTTTTAGTTGGGCAAATTTTTAACACAAAGTTTCTCTATAAGACATGTGAAATTTGTGATTTTATTAACAAATAAATGCTAATAAATTGTAAACATTATGAATTATCAAGATATTTTAGACTCCTGGTTTAGTCCTGAGACTCAACCCAACTGGTTTGCCAAAAGTGACCAGTTCGACCAAAGTTTGAAGGAAAAATTTGGTGATATTCTGGAACAGGCGAGTAGAGCTGAACTGTGGTCATGGCGTAAGAATGCTGATGGTCGATTAGCTGAAATCATTGTTCTGGACCAGTTCTCACGCAATATTTTTCGGGATACGCCGCGTGCTTTTGCTCAGGACAGTCTGGCTTTGGCACTGGCTCAGGAAGCCATCAGCCAGGATCTGGACAAACAGCTGAGTCCGGAGCAACGTTCCTTTCTTTATATGCCTTTCATGCATAGCGAATCTAAATTAATACATGAATTTGCGCTAAAATTATTTCAGCGCCTCGGCAATCCAGAAAACCTCGAATATGAAATCAAGCATAAAATCATTATTGACCGTTTCGGACGCTACCCACATCGCAACCAGATTCTGGGCCGTGAATCCACCGAGGAAGAATTGAGTTTCCTGACCCAGCCAGATAGCAGCTTCTAGAGGTCTGTAACTCGCTGGATCATCCTATCAGGAGAACGAAGATGAAAAAGACCGTCATTGCCCTGACCCTTGCGACGACTGCCCTGCTTTCTGGCTGTGCAACGACACCGTCCAAGCCGCTTACCTTTGACCAGCTCGGCCAGTACAGCACTACTCCACTGAATGCCAACACTTATCGCATCAGTTTTCAGGCGCGACCTAATATGAGTTTCGGTACAGCCGAAGAAATTACCCTGCTGAAAGCCGCGCAGACCACAGTTCAGAACGGTTTCCAGTTTTTCCGGGTACTGAACGATCCAAGCAACCGTACCCAGCAACCACCGCGTCAGGCGATTGTCTATCCGGCGCCTAGCGTCTATCCATACGGCTATTATCGTCCTTATGGTTATTCCCGTCGCTATCCGGGATTCTGGCCCGATCCATTCTATGACCAGCCCTATACTGTCACTTTAGATCCTGCTCAAGTGGCTTATACCATTGAGTGCTTTAAAGCCGGTCAGGAGCCGAAAGATGCCTTTGATGCCCGCTTGATTTTACAATCACTTGGCGCTAAATATGGAGTAAGTCCATCCGGCCAAGTACTCCAACCGCAGCCGGCCACGCCCTAATAACAGGATGATTTATGCAGAAAGAGCAGCCGTCACCGAGCTTACAACGCAGTAAACGTTTTGCGACTATTGCACTGGTCGTCGCAGTACTGGCTTGGCTGGCGCTGATGATTACTGCCAAACTGCTGCCTGAATATGTCTGGCTGATTCATATTCTGATGCTCTCTGCCGAAGCAGGTGTAGTCGGTGGTCTGGCGGACTGGTATGCAATTACCGTGCTGTTCCGCAATCCTTTTGGCCGGCTACCGATTCCAAAATTTTTACGTGACCATACTGAAATTATTCCACGCAATAAGGCCCGGATTGCCGAATCTATGGGGCGCTTTGTGCAGGAAAATTTCCTTTCCCCGCAAATTGTGCAGCGCAGTCTGGCCAGTACCGATTTAAGTCTGGCTGCTGGCCGCTGGCTGGCCAATCCGCAGAATAATGCTCAAGTCACACAAGTGATTCAGCAGACCGTACCCAAAGTATTTGAATTTGTCGGGCAGGAACAGATCGCCGGATTTATTCAGAGCAATAGTGTGCAATGGGTCAAAAACACCCAGATCAATACCCTGGCCAGCGAAATGCTGCGCGCTGTTTTGGAAAATGATTTCCATCAGGATGTGCTGCAACGCGGCCTAGATGTGGTACATGCCTGGATGACTTCACATCCAGAACAAACCCGTGAGCTGACCCGCACTTTATTCAAGGAAATGGGCGTCTGGCGTCTGGCCAAAGGCGCCAGCTGGATCGGTATTGATGTGCAGCAACGCAGTATCGATTCGGTGATTCAGCGGGTGGAAGCCATGCTGGCAGATCCCGACCATCCGTGGCGGCTTAAAATTGAAGAAACAGCTCAAGAATTGATGCAGCAATTGGCAGATTCTGAAAGTATGGCCAGCCAGCGACTGAATGAAACTAAAGATGCCCTGCTTGACAGTCCGCAAGTGCTAAATTTTATCAGTGGTGCAGTGGTCATTTTATGCGATGCCATCAAAGCAGATTTGCAAAAGTCGGATTCGGGGATTGCGGAGAATCTGCGAGTCGCCATTCAGCAAGTCGGTGAAAATATTATTTCAAATACTTCAGTGCGTGAGTTGCTGAATAACCGTCTCAGTGGTATCGCTGTCGATTTGAGTGACCAGTACAGTGAGAAAGTGATCCGTTTTATCAGTGAACGTATTCATGAATGGGATTCGACTGAGATGATCGACAAGATTGAAAACGAAGTCGGTGGTGACCTGCATATGATCCGGGTCAATGGTGTCGTGGTCGGGGCCTGTATTGGTCTGATCCTTGGAATCATCCGTGCTGCAGTCGAGCATCTGATTTAATTGATTTTTAGTTAGAGAGCCCATCTGTTAGTGAATGCTTTTTACCTTCTAGAACTTCTTTCTTAATTCTCATTGATAGAAAACAATTATTTGGGTGGCTGATTTCCTGACATATCGACCAGCAAGCCGGCAAATTTGCGTACAAAAGGCAAAAGCGTTACCACAATTGGAAAAGCAATTGCCCAGGAAATCATCCAGTTATGAAACCAGAGTGCCATAAAGCCCTCAATCCAGCCCAGATTGCGCAGCATGTTAATCATGGAAATAATTCCACTCATCAGGCAGGACAGGATAAAAGGCACAATGACCAAGGCCCATTTGGCTGGAAGTTTGGGAATATTGCCGATAATAGTCGGGCGCTGTTTTGAATCCATGCTGACTCTTTTTATAGTTTCAATCAGGCTAATATAGGCCATTTTGATTGCTGGATGATTCATTTTTTATAGCAAAATTTGCAACTTATTTATTCCCCTCTTTCTCATGTGATCCTTCATTGATGACCGACCGATGGATAGAAACTATAGACTACTAATCGTATATTTTTTATTCCCCATAAATGGTTTTACCTAAAGAGTCGGAAATTTGCTATATTTGCTGTTTTTCTGCGATATCTATTTTCGACTGATTATGAATACGGCAATCCAAGCAGCTCTCGATCATGCAGTGCAAACTTTACAGGCACAAAACGTACTCCCATCTGACTGGAACAATACAAGTAATTTGACGCGTACCAAAGACCGCAGCCACGGTGACTTTGCATCAAATATTGCCATGATCGCGTCTAAAGCTGCGGGTATGAAACCGCGTGATTTAGCAGAAAAAATTCTTGCTGCCCTGCCTGAAGTGGCGGATATCAGCAAGGCAGAAATTGCAGGCCCAGGCTTTATTAACTTCTTTTTAAATGCAGACCAGCGTTTTGCTGTGCTGGATCAGATTCAGGCTCAACAGGCAACGTATGGTCGTACCCAGGCCAATGCGGAAAAACGCGTTCAGGTTGAATTTGTTTCTGCGAACCCGACTTCTAGCCTGCACGTAGGTCATGGTCGTGGCGCTGCTTATGGTATGACTGTTGCAAATCTGCTTGAAGCGACAGGTGCCAAAGTTGACCGTGAATATTATGTCAACGACGCTGGCCGTCAGATGGATATTCTGGCAACTTCAACTTACCTGCGTTATTTAGAATTGACGGGTCAGGAACTGGTGTTCCCGAAAAATGCCTATCAAGGTGACTACGTCAAAGAAATCGCACAAAGCATTATTGATAAAGACGGCGATATCTATGTTCGCCCTGTTGCAGACGTTTATAAAGATGTCCCTGAAGATGTACAGTACGCTGCCGAACCGGATGCTGAAGGCAATAAGGTGGTGGTTTCAGGCGATAAAGAAAAGCACATTGATGGCCTGATCTTCAACTCACAAACCTTATTAAATGAAGGTTACCGCGTATTCCATCAAGCTGCGTTAAAAGCCATCCTTGATGATATTAAAGATGACCTTGGTGAATTCGGGGTGACTTTCAATCAATGGTTCAGTGAAGCGACTTTGACTGAAAAAATTGATGAAGCGCTACAAACTCTAGATCAGCGTGGCTTCCTGTATGAAAAAGATGGCAACATCTGGTTCAAGTCGACTGAATTTGGTGATGAAAAAGACCGCGTAGTGAAACGCCGTAATGGTCAAACCACTTATTTCGCGTCTGATATTGCGTATCACCTAAACAAATTACAACGTGGCTATACCGATATCATTGATATCTGGGGTTCAGACCACCACGGTTATATCGCACGTGTAAAAGCTGCGATTGATGCTCTGGGCTATGACTCGAAAAAACTGACTGTACTTCTGGTTCAGTTTGTCAGCCTGTGGCGTGGTGGAGAGATGGTACAGATGTCCTCTCGTTCAGGCCAGTTCGTGACTTTACGTGACCTGCGTAAAGAAGTCGGTAATGATGCAGCGCGTTTCTACTATGTCATGCGTAAATCTGAACAGCACATTGACTTCGACCTTGACCTTGCCGTATCTCAAAGCAAGGACAATGCCGTGTATTACATCCAGTATGCGCATGCGCGGATCTGCCGTATGTTAGAAAAGGCAACCTCTACAGGTGTGAACTTTGATGCAGCCACTGCACGTGGTCTGGCAGCCAAACTTGAGCTGGAAGCGGAGACTGAAATTCTGGCAAAGCTGGCAGCTTATCCAGAGATTGTCGTTCGTGCTGCAAACAGCTATGAACCGCATCAGATTGGTAACTACCTGAAAGAGCTGGCTGCGCTGTTCCATGGCTGGTACAACGACAACAAGGTTCTGGGCGATGATGCAGAATTAACTCAGGCACGTTTACTGTTATCTGTAAATGTTCGCCAGGTGCTGCGTAACGGTCTGGAACTGCTTGGTGTATCTGCGCCTGAGAGCATGTAAGCAAAACACTGTTTTGCATGCTCGCAAGGCGAGAGCTAAGCTCGAAGCGAAAATGTAAAGCACTGCTTTTACATTGACGCAAGACGGAGAGCTCTGCTCGAAGTCAGCATGCTAGTCATTGCCGTTTATCTGCTGAATAAATATTTTGTAACTTTAGCTATGTGTTTGAAGATGCAGATAAATTAAAATTCTGTGTGATTTGTGATCTAGATAATGACTTTTCTATCACGATCACATAGGATGAAGTCATAGTAGGGGCATAACTGCTGTTATGCCTTTTCTATTTGCCCCGATAAATAAGAGGAAATCCCAAGTGTTTGGAAAAACGCAGCGCGGTGTATCTGAAAGACCGAATAAGCCCAAAAAGCCACTTATTCCTACCTGGCTCGGCACACTCGTGATCATTTTAATCGTGTTAAGTTTTTTAATGGCACTCATGCTGTGGAAGCCATGGGAACCTGTTAAACCTAAAAACCAGGCTACGGCTGAGCATTCTCAAGAAGAAGATACCAATAAAGACTACCGTTTTTATGATCTGTTGCCACAGCAGCAAGTGACACCGATTCCTGAAGAGGCGGTTCCTGAAGCAAAAAATCAGGAAGCAGTGGTGATTGTAGAGGCACCAAGACCTGAAGTTGATGAATCAGAAACAGCAACTGAGCCAGGTCTGGATGCAACCGAAGCCCCAACTCCTGCTTCTGCAAGCTATATTTTACAAGTTCGTAGTTTTGATGACCCGGATCAGGCAGATGCCCGCCGTGCAGAAATCATTCTCAACGGTTTATCTGCAGATGTAGTCCGCAGTGTGGAAAATGGCAAGGTTTGGTATCGTGTCGTGTCTGGACCTTATGATTCAGCAGAATCTGCGATTATTGCACAGCAAACCTTACAACATAGTGGTATCGATTCGATCGTGGTCAAACGATAAAGTTTAGAAAATAAAAAAGCGCCAGATGGCGCTTTTTTTGGATCTTTTATCTCCTCCCTTTTTTAAAGGGAGGTTGGGAGGGATTTTAATTTTTTAACTCCCTCTTGCGAAGCAAGGCTTCTCACCTTTTTCAAAGGGAAAGAATCTAAGGGATATTTGTTATCATGAGATTCCCTCCTAAGCAAGCTTTGAAGCACTGCTTTGAATTGAAACGCAAGAGGAGGAAATTAGAATATTTAATCCCCCTCAATCCCCCTTTTTCAAAGGGGGAAGCAACATAACAGGAGATTAAAAGCTTTTTATAGGGTATGACCCAACGCCTCACCCATCAATACGGTTGAATTGGCTTTAAATTTCTCATCCCATTGCATCTTGTTTTCCTCAAACAGGATAACGGCGGTTGAACCTAGGTAAAAACGACCCAGTTCAGCGCCTTTTTCAAGGAATAAATTGTGCTGGTTTAGCTCGATACGACCAGATGGTTTTACCTTGCCAGTCGCCACAGTTTCAATACCAGCCACAATCATCGCACCAACTAGAACCACTGCCATACGACCAAGTTCGGTATCAAACAGACATACCATACGTTCATTACGGGCAAACAGACCTGGAATATTTTCGGCTGTGGTCTGGTTGACCGAGAACAGTTCACCCGGCACATATAAAGTTTCAGTCAGAGTCCCGGCAAATGGCATGTGAACACGGTGATAGTCACGTGGTGACAGATACACCGTCGCAAACTCACCATTCTTGAATGGTTCTGCTAGTTGCGGATCAGCAATCAAGTTTTCAACCGTAAACTTCTGGCCTTTGGCCTGAAACACATCGCCATTTTCAATTTTACCCAGTTGGGAAATCGCGCCATCTGCCGGAGATACGATCGCAGTTGAATCAGCATCGACCGCACGCACCCCGGTTCTTAGTCCACGGGTAAAGAAATCATTAAATGATTTGAATTTCAGGGCATTGGTTTGCTCAGCAATCGACATATCAATTCCGTATTTGGTCTTGAATGCTGCGATCACGGCTGTTTTTACAATCGGATTTTCGCTGGCTGCAATTTTTCCCACCACACGGGACAGGCGATGCTGTGGCACCACTTTTTGGGCCTGGATAAACAGTTGTTGTTTTAGACGCGATGTGATGCTCAAGATGGCACCTCTCCTGTAGCGATTGGACTATCGAGGCGGTTGCCCCATTCACTCCACGCACCATCATAGGCTCGAATATTCCAGCCGAATAAGCGACCCAGAATATAAGCCAGACCTGAACGGTGATGGGACTGACAATACACCACAACCGGCTGATCCAGATCAAATCCCAGTTGTTCCAGACGCTGCTGAGTACGTGGTAAAGGATGTAATTTTAAATGATTTTGCCGGTTAAGGGCAGTACTCCACTCAAAATGACGTGCGCCCGGGATGTGACCACCGCGTCGCGCAGCCAGACGCAGGCCAGTGTATTCATCTTCTGTACGACAATCCCATACCTGAATTTTTTCATTTTCAATGAGTTGTTTTAATTCATCATAATCAATCTGAAACTCAGCCTTTCTTTCAAGATTGACTGGAACCAGATGATCGACAGGTATAAACGTTTCCTGATCTGATGAAGTCGGTAGTCCCGCACCCAGCCAGGCATGAATGCCGCCATTGAGTAAACTGGTATTTTCAAAGCCCATGCAATGCAGGTTCCAGAGCAGACGCCCTGCCCACGCACCGCCTTCATCATCATAAGCTACGACATGATGTTCAGGAGAAATATTCAGGTAACGAATTAAAGCTTCCAGCCCTTCTGCATCCGGTAACAGGCCCATGGCTGTTTCTTCCTGACGAACCAGCAGCTTGGGTTGCAGATGTAAGGCATGTGGAATATGCAATTGTTCATAAACCGACGCCCGGCTTAAATCAACAATTCGAAGTTTTTCATTTCCCAAATGTGGAACCAAATCTTCTGCTTCAATCAGCAGACCAAAGTCAAAGGCGGAAGCTGTCATCTTAGTAGTTGTCATTGCGGTCAAATCCTTTTGATCTTAGCACAGCTCATTTTTTCAATTATGTTGTTTTTATCTAGATCCTTAGCATAATTTTAGCTAAAGCTGATTTAAGAAAGACCATCATCCAAGAAAAAACCGCCTCATGATTGAAGCGGTTTTTTGAATCAAGCAGAGATTTTTAGACAGGTTCTGAGATATTGAACACCTGACGCAAATATGCCAGGAAAGTATCATTATCCGTCATGGTTTTTCCTGGGCTATCGGAGATTTTCGCTACCGACTGACGGTTGCATTCCACCAGTTTCAATACGATATTTAGCGGCGTCTGCCCCATGTCATTGGTCAGATTGGTGCCGATCCCGAAGCTGACCTGAAAGCGGTCTTTAAAGTATTGATGCAATTTCCAGGCTTTTTCCAGATTCAGGCCATCACTAAAAGTCAGCATTTTGGTTTTGCTGTCAATTTTCAGCTTTTTATAGTGAGCATAAGCCTTGTCACCCCATTCATAGGGATCGCCACTATCATGACGCAAGCCGTCAAACAGTTTGGCAAAGTACAGGTCAAAGTCACGCAGGAAAGCATCCATACCGACTACATCGGTCAAGGCAATTCCGAGGTCACCACGGTATTCTTGTACCCAGGTTTCTAGGGCTGCTTTCTGGAAATTACGCAGACGCACATCCAAGGCCTGAAAGGCTTGCAGAAATTCATGCGCCATGGTGCCGATCGGGGTAATACCCAATTCTTTGGCTAAGTACACATTACTGGTCCCACGGAACACGTGCGGTGCAGCTTTATTAAATTCTTCAACGACATGCTTTTGCCAGTCAAAACTATAACGACGGCGGGTACCAAAGTCCGAGACCAGGAATGGTGGATCATTCGGGTTCTGCGCGGCATCATACTGTTTTAGCAATTCAATTTTAGCTTTTAAACGGCGCTCACCTTCGGCTAGCACTTCGGGTGTACGGATACGACTGAAATACAGTTCATTCACAATGGCCAGTACAAAGATTTCAAACATCATTGCCTGAACCATGGGGCCTTCAATAGTAATATCCAGGCGGCCTTCATTGTCGATGGTGGCCTTAATAAAACGCCGTTTGAGCTGGAATAGTTCCAGATAATCCACAAAATCGCTTTTGATAAAACGCAGGCTGCGTAAATATTGTAATTCGTCTTCTTTAAATTTGAGCTGACACAGCAAATCCAGTTGGTGATTCAAATCATCCAGAATATCCGTCAGCGGATATTCCGTATCTTCCAGGTTGCGACAACGGAAATGATAGACACTATGCGTTTGTGGAAACTTGTGTAATACCACTTGTAGCATGGTGAATTTATACAAGTCAGTATCTAACAAAGAGTGGATAATTGGAGCCATAACTAAGGGAAATATCGCTGTGCTTATCCCGCATTAAAGCATAAAAGTTTAGGCAATATTGCAGGATTTACGTACAGCTAGCTGAATTATCGACAAAAGTTCAAGAAAATAAACTGCTTCCCACACAGTTATTTGACTGCTTTCAGCCCGTTTTCCTGTTCCTTGATAATTTTTTGTAGCTGCTTTTCCTGACCGATCACCTTGGCAAATTCAGCTGTGGTTTTTTGCCCGGTTTTCTTGGCTTGGGCATCACAGTCGACCTGACGCAGCTGTTTGGCAATGGCAAATTCCATTTTAAACAAGGCACCCATCAAGGCTGTATTGCCACGGTTGTCCCGGGCGCAGCGGTCTGCCCCTTTGGCCAGTAAGGTGGTCACAATATCCTGATGGCCATAATAGGTTGCCATCATCAACGAGGTATAACCATCTTGATTGCGTACATCGACTGGAAAGCCGTGCTTTAAAAATTCATTGATCACTTCGCTATTGCCGATTTTAGCAGCAGCAAAAAACAGATCGATCAATTCCTGTTGTGAGGTCATCTGAACGCTTGCCGCAGTTTTTGCAGGGGAGACATTCTTCACTTCAGCAGCAGTTGCGAATGCGGAACTAAAGGCAAGAATACTGGCTAGAAATGCGTGTGGCAGAACTTTCATGATGAACTCCAATAGAAATCGAAAGGAAAATTTAAGTTTTTAAAAACTCAATTGACCTGAGATGGAATGAAAAACAGAGTGCCTGTAAAACTCCCCCTAGGGTGCAGGAAAGGTTTGGAGTATTACAGGACTTTTTGGAGGTGATGCGCTATGCCCTAGTCACCAGTTCCTCAAGACCAATCGGGATTAGTCTTTTAATTTTGCAGCTTTGGCTTTAACGATGGCGATGTCACCATTTACAGCTTTAGTCATGCGCATACCGTAGTCAGCATCTGCCTTATAGAAGTAAGACAACATGATGTGCTTGGTTTCTGAATCTTTGACATTGCCCAGATCAGCCGCCAGGTTCATGATCAGGTCATCTTTCTCTTTGGCAGTATATGAACGGTACAAGTCACCTGCTTGCTTGAAGTTTTGCTCTTTAGTACCGATCTGTTGCACATGACCAGTCAATGGTGTTTCAACTGCACGCGCTTTTTCAGTCGCCGGTTTTGGCTCTTTACGGCTTGGCTCGTAGTTCACATCAGAGTCACGTTCAGACACATTCATGTGACCTTCTTGGTTATTGTTGTTCACATTCACCACAGGACGGTTTACCGGAATTTGCTGATGGTTCGCACCTAGACGGTACATTTGTGTATCTGAATAAGAGAAGATACGGCCTTGAAGCAAACGGTCTTCAGATGGTTCGATACCTGGGACCAGATTACCTGGTGCAAATGCAGCCTGTTCAGTTTCATTGAAGAAGTTCTTCGGCATACGGTTGAGTGTCAATGTACCGACTTTCACTTCTGGAACCAGTTTGGTTGGCCAGATTTTGGTTGGGTCTAGCGGATCGAAATCAAAGCTGTTCAGATCTTTAGGATCAAGCACCTGAATATACAGATCCCATTTCGGGAAATTACCTGCATAGATGTTGTTATAAAGATCATTGGTCAAGTGATTGAAATCTTTACCTTGTTGCGCAGCCGCTTCTTTGACATTTAAGCCCTTCACGCCCTGTTTAGAGCGGAAGTTGAATTTCACGTACTTGTATTCGCCTTTGTCGTTATACAGTTTGTAGGCATGTACACCAAAACCGTCCTGTTCGCGGTAGCTGGTTGGGACACCTTGCTTGCCATAAACATAAGTCAGCATGTTGGTTGCCCAAGGCTGGCTAGACAGAAAGTCAAACACACGGTTGGCATCTTGTACGTTGGTGACGGGGCTTGGTTTCATCGCGTGGATGAAGTCCGGGAATTTGATCGCATCACGGATAAAGAAGACTGGTGTCTGGTTACCGACCAAGTCCCAGTTACCTTCCTGGGTATAGAATTTGATGGCGAAACCGTGCGGGTCACGTAGGGTCTCTGGTGAACCTTTACCATGAATGACGGTAGACATGCGCACAAAAACTGGAGTTTTGGTACCGGCCTTGAATAAAGAAGCAATTGTTAAATCAGACAGATCTTTCGTCGTAACGAATTCACCATAAGCACCCGTACCACGTGCGTGTACGACACGTTCAGGAATGCGCTCACGGCCAAAACGTTGCAGTTTTTGAACCAGTTGTACATCCTGCAGCAAAGTTGGACCTTGTGGACCCGCAGTGATCGAGTTCTGGTTATCACCGACTGGTGCCCCGTTATCTTTGGTTAATGGTGCAGCTTGTGCAGCTGTCACCGTTGCAAGCATTGCAACAAGTAATGAACGCTTAAACATTTCTAAATCTCTCAATTTAATACCTTTCCTGCATGCAGCTAAGATACTTGAGAGCAAAAAATAGATAAAACAGATAATTTTTATGATTATGATCGTGTTTTTAGATAGTCTAAAATATTATCAATGCTAATCAATCAATTAAGCCCATTTTTTAGACATTAACTTAATAACAGATGAGTCTGATCTTGCTACAATGGCGGCAATTTTGAATCTGACTAAAATTGATTATGCGTGCATTATTACAACGGGTACTGGAAGCCAAAGTCGTGGTCGATGGTGAAACCACCGGAGAAATTGGCAAAGGTATTCTGGTTTTTCTAGGTTTAGGTAAAGAAGACAATCTTGAAAAAGGCAAAAAACTGATTGATAAGATATTGAAATACCGTTTCTTTGATGATGAGCAGGGCAAGATGGGCTGGAATGTCAGTCAGGCCGGTGGCGGTTTACTGCTAGTGTCCCAATTTACCTTGATGGCGCAAACTCAAAAAGGCTTACGTCCGGATTTTGGTCCCGCCATGCCGCCAAGCGATGCCAAGGTCTTGTATGAACAGCTGGTTGAATATGCGCAGAGCCAGTTCGAAAATGTACAAACCGGTATTTTTGCGGCCGATATGAAAGTGCATCTGGTCAATGATGGGCCGGTAACGTTTAATCTGGAAGTTGAATAAACTGTCATTGTTCCAGAATGAAAAAAGCCCTCTAAATGAGGGCTTTTTTATGATAATCCTTCCCTAGCCCCTCCTTTAATTAAAGCAGGGGGATTAGGAGTTATTTACCAGTTTTTTCTTTAATAAACTGACGTGCCATTTTCACTTTTTCTTTAACTGGTTTTGGCAGTTTAGGTGGAATCATTTTCGCAACCTGGTTAAACCAGACCAGCAGACCAAAATCACCTTCCATTTTAATCGTGCCACTTTGCATACCGGTCATGAATGCAGTCGGATCACCTTTGAGCAACGTTTTTACGCCCTGTTCACTGTCAGCAAATTGCAGTACAAAATCAGCTTTTTCTGCATCACCTGAAACGGTATCGATATGACCATTATTCACAACGATCTGACGTGCCATTCCTTCATCTGTTCCGATCTGGATACGGAACTGGCGTTCATGTACCAATTCAATAAATTTCGGACTGGTACGCGCTAACTGCTTCATACGTAATGCAAGACCTGCGACCAGCAAATCAAGTGGATCGGTACTGAGGTCAACCAGAGGAAGTTTGAGCACAGGAATGGAGGACAGTTTCATGGAATTATGCCTATTCTAATTGTACGAAAATTGACAAATATCCTAGCATAGATCAAAGCCAGGCAGATGCAGGACTTTGTATCATATTTCTAAACGAAAAATGCACCCGCAGGTGCATTATTTCGCTGATATTAGAGAACTTAACGGCTAGATAGCTGCTGCTGGTCATCTTCATACACTGGTGTATGTTCGATATAACGGCGTTTAGCCAAAGCACGCTCTGCACGTCGATCTTCACGCAATAACAGTAAGGTCACTACGACCATCACGGCCGTTAAAGCTGTCAGATAGCTATATGTCATCGGGAGCTCAAACAAGGCTTGAGTACCTACTCGAATCACTTCGATCAGGCCCCAGGCTAGCATTCCCGCAGCCATAAAACTTAACCAGCGACGATAAGGCGAGAAGAAAACAGCAAGCACAGCCGCGGCGACTAAACTAAAGCCTACGAGAGTTGCTAGATTCGCTGTTACCATATAAACCCCTCCATCCAAAAGGATAGTGTGTATGCTTGATATTGCAACCGTCCTACCTATTGAATTTCGTTAAATCAATAAAATGGAATGTGTTGATTTGTATCTCTATGCATGCATTATGCTGAGTTTTTTGCATAAAAAAAGTCCTGTTTTCTCCCCTTACGACATACTCTGTCGCGATATTATTTTGTCATTACATTTTTTATTTTCACAGTATTTGTGGATCAATTGCTGCGTCGATGTTGGCGTGTCATTACAAAATCATATGCCCTTTCATCGACTTAAAAAAAATATTTTCCGTTTAAGATGATCGGGGTATTTATAGACAAGCTGCGCCGTCCCTCGATAAAAGTTAAGCTAAAAATATAAAAAAACGCGACCCTAAGGCCGCGTTGGATTTCACCGAAAAGCTATGTGTTACGCGCGGCTCAGATCTTTATCATGTACACCGAGCAGGTAGAGCACACCATCCAGACCCACGCTGGAAATGGCCTGATTGGCATTCTGACGAACCAAAGGCTTGGCACGGAAAGCCACACCTAGGCCCGCAATTGAAAGCATTGGCAGGTCGTTGGCACCATCACCTACAGCAATGGTCTGTTCCAGAGAAATTCCCATATTGTCGGCAATTTCACGGAGCAATAAAGCCTTGCGTGCGCCATCCACAATATGACCTTTGACTTCGCCTGTCACCACGCCATCCTGCACATCCAGAACGTTGGCATGAACTTCATCAATTCCCAGTTTGGCTTGCAGATATTCTGCAAAATACTGAAATCCACCAGACAGAATTGCGGTACGGTAGCCCAGTGCTTTCAGGGTGGAAATCAGGCGTTCTGCACCTTCAGTCACGGTCAGACGCTCAGCAATTTTTGGCAATACCGATGCATCCATGCCTTTTAATAAAGCAACACGGGCACGGAAACTTTGCTGGAAGTCCAGCTCGCCCTGCATCGCGCGTTCAGTAATTTCAGAGACTTGGATACCGACACCAGCTTCGATCGCCAGCTCATCAATGACTTCCTGCTCGATCAAGGTCGAGTCCATGTCAAAGCAGACCAGACGACGGTTACGGCGGTAAGCATTATCTTCCTGTACTGCCACATCGACATTCAGGTTATTCGACAGGCTTAAGCAGGCTGCACGCATGGCTGCTGCATCTAGCATCTGGCCTTTCAGACCAAACTGTACACAGGCACGTTTAGGGCCAGTATTGGAACCATCCAGCTCAGGACGGCCAGAAAGACGGGTTACGGTTTCAATATTGAAGCCCTGACTCGACACAATCTGGGTCACGGCTTGCAGATGAGAGGCATTTAATTCCGGGGCCAATGCCGTTACGATATAACGCGTGCGGCCGCCCTCTCTTACCCACTGTTCATATTCAGCAGCAGAGATTGGTTTAAAGCGCACTGTTAACCCGATATCATGTGCTAGAATCAGGATTTCCTTCATGGCTAATGCTGTTGCAGTTTGGTCATCAGACGATACAACAATACCTAAGGTCAGTTGATTATGAATGACCGCTTGCCCCACATCTAGAATCTGTAAGGAATGAGCGGACAAAACCTGCATTAATCGTGTAAATTGATTAGGCTGGTCGGGTCCTAAGAATGATATAAGAATGATTTCTCGCATGAATTGACTCGGGTCTGAGCTACAACTATTGTTAGAATCATAATCGAAATTGAACAGAATTGCCTTGGAAGTTTACGTTGAATGCGCCTAGACAAGGGCTATTTGCTAGCCTACTGATTGTAAGTTTTGCTCTGCATACCTTTTTACTGGTATTGGCAACGACTCACCAACTGAATGATAACCGTGCCAACCAGGGACAGCTCATGACGAGCCAACTGGTCACAGACAGCCTGGCGGAGCTTGAACCGGCGAACCGCGTTTCTCTGGCACTTCTGGCCAACCGTTATGCGACTAACCCAAGCGTTGCTTCAATTCGTATCCTGGATGCGAATGGTCAGGTTTTAGCCACTGGTGGGCTGACCAAGACCCGTGATGGGGAAGTTTTTGTCCGTGATGCCCTGCAAAACGAGAAAAAAGTCGGTGTGATTGAAATCACCCTGATTGAGCCAAGTATTGGTGAAATTCTCCGGACTCAATGGCTTGCCATTCTGTTCTCTTTCATTATTCATGGTTTGCTTTGGGTCGGTTATCGTGCGGTAGCGCGTCCAAGCCGTACCGAGTATCTGGCACGTATCAATAATGAATCGCGACTGAAATTCGAGATTCAGACTTTAACTCAGGCATTAGAACAGGAAAAGCATAATGCTGCCCTCGCCATTGCCCAGGCACAGCAAGCCCTGAAAAACAAACCGAAAGAAAAAGACAGTAAACCTGTGGTCCTGGATACCGATAGCCTGAGCTTGAACATTCAGTTCTATGATCCAAAACAGTTGCTAGATAGTGTGAATAAGACGGTATCGGTTCCTTATTTCAATCTGTGCCAGATTTTCCTGAACAAAGCTACTGAACTGTGCATCCAGCACTACAAACTGAACAGCACGGATATTTGTACCGTACACAAGTTTGATGAAAAAGGTGCCAGTATCAGTATTGCGGCAGAGAAGCCAGATGCCCTCGCCTGTCTGACCATGATCAGTTCAGTATTCCAGTTGCTTTCAGAAGTCCTGTATAAGCGTTATCGCGAAGAAAAACGTTTTGTCCTGCAGACACGTAGCGCAATTTCTTCAGCCGTTGAAGAAATGCAGCTTAATTCCGTTCAGGCTGCAGAACGTCTGGTTCAGCAACTAGTCGCTAAGGAAAGTGCACTGCATGTTCCTAATGCCCTGTTGAAACAAATCGCGGACCACTTTGAGCTGGTCAGCATGCCAAATCCGACCAATGTTCTGACCCGTCATGCCTTTGTGGTCAATGGGATGGATGCGGAAAGTGCTGAACTAGCGCAAAGCTTCAGAACCGAGATTCTCAAATCGAAACAGTCTAAAGCGTCCTAAGTCACAGAAAGCAAAAAGCCCGATTGAATATCGGGCTTTTTATATGAGAGAAATAAAATCTTCAGCAGTCAGGATGTTATCTATCTGCGGAAGTATCTTGTGCTGATGCAGATTCAATTGTCTTACTTTTAGCGGCCCAGTACGTCGCCAAGGCGGGTCCAGAAATGTTATGCCATAGGCTGAAAATAGCACTTGGAACCGCAGTGATGGGAGACGCGGCAAAATGGGTCGCAGCCAACGCTACCCCTAAACCAGAATTCTGCATTCCCACTTCAATCGAAACCGCGCGACAATCGATTTCTGCCAGTTTCAATATTCGGCTTGCCCAATAACCCAATAAGTAGCCCATTCCATTGTGTAAAGCCACAAGACCCAAAATCATTAACCCGGATTCCAGAATCTGGGTTTTACTGCCAGCAATAATGGCCGCCACAATTGCGACAATGGCAATCACCGAAATTACTGGCATTACTTGGATATAGCCTTCTACCTTGGTTTTTAGAAGGGCACGGACAATCAAACCTAAAATGATTGGAAACAGCACCACTTGTAGAATCGAAATCAGCATAGATAAGGCATTAATTTCAATCCATTGGCTGGCCAGCAGATAAAAAATTGCCGGAGTCAAAAGCGGTGCCAATAAAGTTGATACCGAAGTACACGCCACAGACAAGGCCGTATTGCCTTTGGCCATATAGGTAATCACATTAGATGCCGTGCCACCTGGACAGCAGCCCACCAGAATCACACCAATCGCAATTTCAGCCGGAAGCTGGAATAGCTGACAGAGCAAAAAGGCTAACCCTGGCATCACCATAAACTGAGCCACGACCCCAATCGCAACGGCCTTGGGACTTTGCAAGATACTTTTAAAATCACCTGGCGTCATGGTCATGCCCATGCCGAACATGATCAGACCCAGCATCCAGGGAATATAGGCGCGTAACCAGACAAAAAGATCCGGCAGCATCAAGGCAATGGCTGAAA
Source organism: Acinetobacter sp. YH12235 (assembly GCF_013417705.1). Taxonomy (NCBI): domain Bacteria; kingdom Pseudomonadati; phylum Pseudomonadota; class Gammaproteobacteria; order Moraxellales; family Moraxellaceae; genus Acinetobacter; species Acinetobacter sp. YH12235. Next base: position 94,906 of record NZ_VPDL01000005.1, read on the forward strand.
ACAGAATGACCCATAGAGCAAAGGTCTTTTGGACAAACTGGCTAAATTGAAGAAGTGCTGACATGGGAAAATCCAAGTGTCATGAAAAAGAAATCAAGGCATCTGTGGATGCCTCAAAGTAAACAAACCATTGCATAATGGCAAATGGCCCTAATCGCCTTAAGTTAGCGCTTAGGCAGCATTAATAATATCTTTCAGATAAATCCGTTTTACACCCTGTGCCAGCATGTCCTGCCAGGCATGTTGTAGCGAACCGTTCAGGTCTATACCTTTGGTGGCATCCGCAATGACATAGGCCTTAAAGCCGAGTTTGCAGGCATCCATCGCAGTCCAGGCCACACAAAAATCAGTCGCGATACCCACGATGAATACGGTATCAATACCGCGCTCACGTAAATAGCCGGCCAGACCGGTACTGGTTTTTTGATCAGCTTCCATAAAGGCGGAGTAACTGTCGATATTTTGATGAAAGCCTTTGCGGATAATCAGTTGAGCTTGCGGAAGGTTCAGCTCCGGATGGAATTCAGCATCCTCAGTCCCTTGTACACAATGACTCGGCCAAAGGACCTGAGAACCATAATCCAGCTGAATCGTGTCATAGGCTGCTTGAGCAGGATGATTGTCTGCAAAGGAGATATGCTCTGCCGGATGCCAATCCTGAGTCAGCACAATATTCTGAAAGTACTGCCCCAATCGGTTGATATTCGGAATAATCTGATCGGCATTGGTAACAGCCAGATTTCCACCTGGGGTAAATCCTTTTTGTACATCCACCACAATCAGCGCCGCATTTTGCATCATTTTCATCCCTTGAAATCTGAGTTTGCATCCAAGCATAGCTTAAAACTAAAGAAAATTTTTAGCCCTTTAGGTAAAAATAGAATGACTCTGCATTCTGATAAAACGCATGATGAGTTAACTGTAAAAGCTATTGCTCTCCAAAACATAGAAAGAACTTGTCTTAAGCTGAACTGATACTGGAAAATAAAAAGCCTGCATCAGTGCAGGCTTTTCGGATATTCATCTTTTTATTTTTAAACCTTGGTACGGCTGACCAGGAGTAGCATACATACCGCAGAGATTACGATACATGGAATCGCTGCCGAGATCACCCCTGCTGCACCGAAGCCTGCTGTCAGTAGCTGACCCGCAATTGCAGGGCCAAGCATGGCGCCGATACGGCCAACTGCGGAAGCAACACCTACCCCTGTACCACGTACTTCAGTTGGGTAAACGATACTACCGAAGGCATAGAGTACACCCTGACAGCCAATCACAAAGGCACCTGCCAGTGCTGCGGCCATGTACATTTGCTCAAGTGAGCTTGCACCGTTGAGTGCCAATAGACCCGCCAGGATACCGCCATACATCAACAGGATCACATAGGCTTTTTTCAGGCGATCCGTCAGCATACCCAAAATCACAGTACCAATCGTTGCAGTCACCATAAAGTAGAACTGTGCAGTTGAACCATCTTTACGGGTGAAGCCCAGTTCCATGAACAATGATGGCAACCAGCTCAACATAATGTACACCACCATCAGGGTGAAGAAGTAGCTGACCCAGATGCAAAGCGTACGAAGCAAGTTGTCAGAGTTAAACAGATCCTTGAATGAACCCTGAGGAGATGCTGCACGTTCTGCGGCTGTCTTGTTTTGTGTCTTTAAGTATTCTTTAGATTCAGGCAGACACAACATCATCAGTGGAATCACGATGATGGGTAATAAACCACCTAAGTAAAAAACATTTTTCCAGTTTGCACCGAATTCAGTTGCTGCGATTAAAGACAAGATTGCTGCACCGACTGGCATACCACAGTACATCAGGCCCACGGCACGTCCACGGTTTTGTGGAGCCACGGCTTCAGAAGCCAGCGTGATTAAGATTGGCATTGCACCGCCAAGACCCGCACCCGCCAGAAAACGAACTGCCAGCAAACTGTGGAAACTGTTCACCCACACGGTACATAAGGTAAATAGTGCAAAAATTGCGGTTGACCAGATTAAAACTTTCTTACGACCAATACGGTCCGCGAATCGACCACCGACCAGTGCACCAGGCAATAAGCCCAGAATCCCTGCACTAAAAAACACACCCAATTGTGAGCTATCCAGACCAAAGTGCTCACGAATACCAGCAGCGGCAATCCCGGCAGCCTGAATATCCAGGCCTTCAATCACAGCGATCAGAAAGCAGATCCCTACCGTGATGATCGCGTGCTTATTGTCTGATTTTTCCATTGGAATATCCTTGTTCAATCAGCGTTCAAAAGAGAGGCCATCATCTATGAGCGCTCAAATAGAATTAACTACCAATAAGTTGAACAATTTGCTCGGATATACTGAAAAATCCAGAAAATTGATGACCTTAAGATGCTGTTCGATAAAGTCAAAAAAGCAATTAATGAGAAGTATCAAAATCCCAGTATTTTTGGATTTAGACTTATACATCAAACCTGGAAATTCAACAGTGAGAAAAATTCGGGGCCGATCACTAATACGAAAAAAAGATTAGTTCAGGCATTTTTGCTTTTTATTCATCATAAATGAGGTTTATTATTCGATATATTTTAGCTCTTAATTCATCGAATATAAATATTAATACTCCCCTAAAACGCCATAAAAGCATGTTTTCTAAATCTATTTAATTCATTTAAGTGACTTATTCTGTGTATTTTTTCCTGAAAAAATGAATTCATTAGCTTTCATACTGCTGGAGGATAAAGGATGATTTGGACAGCAAAAAATCATAACGATTAAAACTTGATTGTTGCCTGGAGGCTTTGTATAAAGAATTCAGTGGCTTTTACTAAAGCATATTGTTCTTATGCGTTTGATCAGTCATAATTTGCATAAGCAATATTCAATTCAGTGCAAATCTATTGAATTTGCTACAAATCAAAATACAAACCCATCCCAAATATGTTTTCTCATTCTCTTCGGATGGACAAATAGGATAGTTTTTTAAAATGACTCAGCAAGCACAGACCATTCAGGGTTCCATTGTCGCAATCGTCACCCCCATGTTTGAAGATGGCAGCGTAGATTGGAAGGGTCTCGAGAAGCTGGTTGAGTGGCATATTGCAGAAGGCACCAACAGTATCGTCGCGGTTGGTACTACTGGTGAAGCATCAACGCTCAGCATGAGCGAGCACACTCAAGTGATCAAAGAAATCATTCGTGTTGCCAACAAACGTATTCCTATCATTGCCGGTACAGGCGCAAACTCGACTCGTGAAGCAATCGAGCTAACTCAGGAAGCCAAAGAACTTGGCGCTGATGCTGCCCTGCTGGTTACTCCTTACTACAACAAACCGACTCAGGAAGGCCTATACCAGCATTATAAAGCGATTGCTGAAGCGGTTGACCTACCTCAAATTCTTTATAATGTTCCAGGCCGTACTGGCGTAGACATGGCCAACGAAACCGTGATCCGTCTGGCAGATATCCCACAGATCGTGGGCATTAAAGATGCAACAGGTGATGTAGCCCGTGGTGCTGCCCTGATTGAAGGTCTGGCAGGCAAAAACATGACTGTTTACTCAGGTGATGATGCAACTGCCTATGAGTTAATGGGTCATGGTGCCAAAGGCAATATTTCTGTGACTGCCAACGTTGCACCTAAAGTCATGAGTGAAGTATGTGCTGCAGCCATTGCAGGCGATGCTGCACGTGCTGAAGAGCTCAATGCTCAGGTTGCAAATTTACACAATATTCTATTTTGCGAATCAAACCCAATTCCTGTGAAATGGGCTCTCCATGATATGGGCTTAATTGGTACAGGTATTCGCCTTCCATTAACACCACTTGCAGAACAATATCGCGCTCCGCTTCATGAGGCACTTGTAGAAGCGAGCGTCATTAAATAAAGAGCAACGATTATGCAATTACGTTTAGGACTTACCCTGGCACTTTCAGTATTCAGTTTAGCAGGTTGTAGTTCAATGGCCTTTAAAAACGGTACCTTGGACTATAAAGAAACAACCACGCTGCAACCATTGCAATATCCTGAAGGGTCAATGGTTCGTCCTGCAACGCCTTTGTACCCTGCTCCGACAGTGGATCCGCTTGCCCTGGAAAATGCACCAAAACTTGAAAATCAGCGTGGTAACCGCTTTGCGATGCCACGCCCTACTGCACAGCCAGTAAATTCAACTCAAGCAGATGAAACTCAAGAAAATTTTTCAGGAAAGCCGCAATTAGTCACTGACGGAAATCAAAATCCACTGCTCAAAATTGATGGAAATGCTGCTACAATATGGCAATACACTCTTGCCACGCTTAGCAGCCTTAACCATTCTATCGTTGGTCAAAATAAAGATCGTTATGAAGTAACGATTCAGGTTGATCAGCAAACCTATGTTTTAAGACTCTCTCCCGCAGGTTCGAGTAACACCCTGGCTGTGTTTAATCCCGATAACAGTTTTGCCGACCGCGAAAAAGCAGCAGAACTGTTAAACCAGATTTACCAAAATTGGCCAGCCTAGACATTTTCTAGGCATTTTTTTTTGTAGAAGGTTCCCTCATGTTAAAACAAACCTTGCTCTATACTGGTAAAGCGAAATCTGTCTATACCACGGACAGTGAAGACCACCTGATTTTAGTTTTTCGTGACGATGCGTCCGCATTCAATGGCGAAAAAATCGAACAACTGGATCGTAAAGGTAAGGTGAATAACCGTTTTAACGCCTTCATCATGGAAAAGCTGGCTGCTGCTGGTATTGAAACTCATTTTGAGAAACTGCTGACACCAACTGAAGTGTTAGTGAAAAAACTTAAAATGATTCCAGTAGAATGTGTGGTACGTAACTATGCTGCGGGTTCTTTATGCCGTCGTCTGGGTGTAGAAGAAGGTAAAGAATTAACTCCTCCTACATTCGAATTGTTCTTCAAGGATGACGCGCTAGGCGATCCAATGGTGAACGAATCTCAAGCGATTGCTTTAGGTTGGGCGACTGCTGAACAACTGGCAAAAATGAAAGAACTGACTTACCAAGTGAACGATGTGCTTAAAGCATTATTCGAAGCGGGTAATATGCTTCTGGTTGACTTTAAACTTGAATTTGGTGTGTTCCACGACCGTATCGTACTGGGTGACGAATTCTCTCCAGACGGTTGCCGTCTATGGGATAAAGACACCAAGAAAAAACTGGATAAAGACCGTTTCCGTCAAGGCCTAGGCGGCGTGGTTGAAGCGTACGAAGAAGTTGCAGCACGTTTAGGTATCAATCTTGAAGATATCTAAGCACTAATAGTGCTTCAAAGAACCGGGTTAATAGCCCGGTTTTTTATTGTCTAATCTTATGATCGAAAAAATGAATTTTATTAATAAAAATGATCGTTTTTACATTATTCAATGCATGCCTTAATATTACTGCATCCCAGCAACATCCCCAGCAGATGCAATCCATCTGATGTTGCTGACCAGATTTATACCCTTACCCTCTAGGATGTATCTCCCCCCAAGACATCCTATTTCAGCCCAATTCTCCTTGAATTGGGCTTTTTTTTGCTTATTGCTGCTGTTGTTCCTGCTGCCAGCGACGTTGTTGCAGACGTTCGCCTTCTACTTCACGCTTATTACGTGCCGATTCGTACAGCTTGGTGCCTTTCAGCTCAGGCGGCAGGTAATCTTGCAGGACAAAATGTTCCGGATAGTTGTGCGGATACAGATAATTTACCCCATAGCCCTGCTCTTTCATCATTTTGGTCGGTGCATTACGTAGATGTAAAGGCACTGGCAAATTGGCCGTTTTTTCAGCCAGATCCATCGCCTTGTTAATCGCCAGATAGGTACTATTACTTTTGGCACTAGTCGCCAGGTAAACCGCACATTGTCCCAGAATAATCCGGCATTCCGGCATGCCAATCGCTTGAACTGAGCGGAAGCATTCGCCCGCCAGCAACAAGGCATTCGGATTGGAATTGCCAATATCTTCTGATGCTGCAATCAGCATACGGCGGGCAATAAAGACCGGATCTTCACCACCTTTGAGCATACGCGCCATCCAGTACAGGGCAGCATCCGGATCACTGCCACGAATCGACTTGATGAAGGCCGAAACCAGATCATAGTGCTGTTCGCCAGATTTGTCATAACGGGCAATATTCTGCTGTGCGACTTTGACCACAATCGCATTGGTAATGATATTTTCCTGGTCAGCCTCAAAGGTACTGGCAATCAGATCCAGCAAATTGAGGGCCTTACGCGCATCCCCAGCGGCAAACTGCAATAAGGCGTCAAATTCTTCAATCTGGATATAGCGTTCCTGCAGAAATTTGTCAGTCTGAATCGCCTGAGTCAGTAAAGTCTGAATCGCTTCATCACTCAGCGCATTTAAGGTATAGACCTGACAACGTGACAGCAAGGCACTATTGACTTCAAAAGATGGATTTTCCGTCGTCGCACCAATCAAGGTAATTTTGCCTTTTTCGACGGCATTCAGCAGTGCATCCTGCTGGGATTTATTAAAACGGTGAATCTCGTCAATAAACACCACGGGCGTCAGCAGATCACCACTTTCTGCAATGACTTCACGCAACTCCTTCACACCAGTATTAAGTGCAGACAGGCTGATAAATGGCCGGTCCACCGCTTGGGCAAGTAGCAAAGCAATTGTGGTTTTACCTACTCCAGGTGGCCCCCAGAAGATAATCGATGGTAAATGCCCTTGGTCAATCATTTGACGTAGAGGTGCATTCTCTCCAAGCAAGTGATCCTGCCCGATAATTTCTGTAAGGTCGCGAGGCCGCAAGCGTTCTGGAAGCGGGATATGACTGTCTGACATCTTATTATTGGCTCAAATTAAATTCTGCTTTCATTCTAACACCGGTAGTTTTGATTCCAATATTTCAAACATTTATGAGAAAAATTTAATTTATGTAAGAAAGCTCTATTTTTTTTACAATGAATGGATTAATCTTATGAAAAGTAGATAAATAGAACATGATTAATTACAGGTGAATAACCTTGTAAATTTCACATTGTCTCATATTAATTAGAATGGACTTGAGCAACTGATTGGATGCTCTTTGGGTGGTATCGGTGGGGATGCATGAAGCATAATAAATCTAGACGAACAACTGCAGAATGCGCTGAGTCGCTTATTTCAACCTCGATACAATCTTCTAATGAGCAACAGGCAAAATTCAGATTATTACAGGACCTAATCAATGATGTGCCACATCCACTCTGGGTGCTGGGCAAAGATAATATTGAATATTTTAATCAGGCACTTTCGGATTATTTAGGCACCAATTTAAGTAAATATGGTCCTAAAGAATGGCAAAGCCTGATTCATCCAGATGATCAACCAGCGTTTTCTAAGCAATGGCATGCTGCCCTGAATCAGCAACAAGGCTTTAATACCCAGTGCCGGATTAAATCGGCTGATTCCAGCTACCGTATGTGTGCCTTGGCCATCAAGTTTCAGCATACAGCGGAACATCTGCTGCAATGGTCAGTATCCCTGACCGATATTCATGAATATTTTGAGATTCAGCAACAGCTGTCTCAGGTGATTTCTACCCAGAAAAATATGCTGGATGCCAGTGTCGACTGTATTAAAGTCATGTCTCCACAAGGCGAGATCCGTCATATCAATCAGTCGGCCTGTCATAAGTTAGGGATTGATCCTGAACAGCAGCCTGCCCCGCATTTATGGTTAAACCTGTTACCCGCTGAAGTTAAAAAAACCGGACAACGCGCTTTAAAACAGGCTGCTCAAGGCTTAAATAGCCGTTTTGTAGAAAAAGCCCAGACGGAGAATCAGGACCCAGAATATTGGGATCATTTGCTGACTCCAGTTCTGGACGAAAATAATACTCCCCAAAATATCTTGTGTGTTTCACGCAATATCAGCCAGCAAAAAATAGCCGAAAGCCGTTTAAAAGCCGTGATTCAGCGTGATGAACTGACCGGACTGTATAATCGTAATGCCTTTTATAAGACCTTTAAACAGGTGCTGCTAAAAGCCAAGCAACAGCAAATGATGGTTGGCCTGCTCCTGATCGACTTGGACTATTTCCGGCATATCAATGACACCCTGAGTCATATTGCTGGAGATCATCTGCTACATGTCTTGGGCAAGCGTTTTCAGGCCTGTTTTGGCTCCAACAATATAGTCGTTGCCCGTCTCGGTGGAGATGAGTTTGCCATTCTGGTCAAAAACTTGGAAAACGAAGCCCAGCTGATTAATACCGCACAACTGGCCTATGCTCAACTAGAACAACCAGTGAGTTATGTCGGCCATCGCATGAGTATCGGTATGAGTATTGGTTGTACCGTTTATCCGCGTGATGCCCAGAATAGTTCCAACCTGCTGAAATGTGCCGATATTGCCCTGAATGATCTGAAAAATAGTGGTCGTGGCGGGATTCGCATGTTTAATCAGGAGATGTTCCGGTCACTGGAAAACATGACCAAACAACTGACGCTGGCACGCAAGATTATTCATGCGGATCAGATCATTCCTTATTATCAGCCTAAGGTCCGTCTCTCCGATGGTGAGGTGATTGGTTTTGAGGCCTTGCTGCGCTGGCAGGATCAGCAGCATCAGATCCAGTTACCCTCTCATATTTTTTCAGCGTTCCAGGACTATGATCTGGCTTCGCGCATCAGTGAAACCATGCAGCTAAAAGTCTTTGAGGATATGAGCCGCTGGCAGGCCGAAGGTCTGGATATTCTGCCAATTTCAATCAATGCAGCTCCAGTTGAATTCCTGCGCGATGACTATGCTGAGAAATTTCTGGCTCGTTTGTCCCGATTCGATATTCCTGCGCACAAGGTTGAGCTGGAAATTACCGAGCAGAGCTTGTCTGAAGGCGGAGCCAATTATGTGATCCGGGCACTGAACCTGCTGAAAAAACATGGAATTCATATTTCTCTGGATGACTTCGGTACCGGTCATTCTTCCCTGACCCGTTTGCAGGAATATCCGGTCGACTGCATCAAGATTGATCGCAACTTTGTAGAACGCATGAACAATGATCCGTCTGCGCTGGCCATTGTCAAAGCCATTACCCAGATTGGTTCCAGTATTTCTCTGGATGTATTGGTCGAGGGTATTGAAAATACTGAACAACTGGACACGCTGATCAATTGTGATTGCCAGATCGGACAAGGTTTTTATTTTTATCGTCCTATGTCCGGGTCTTCAGCACAGCAACTGCTACAACAGGCAGCTTAATTTTTTTATTTAATCATTTGACGGGGTTGGATTGCGCTAATCATTAGCGCACCCAGCGCACGATATATTCATCAATTTCATCTTCATCAATATCGACTTCACTTAAGCAGCGACCAGCAGCGGATTTTTTGGCCTGAATCACGCTTTGTCGTGAACCCGTCTTCAGATAATGCCAGGATGGCAGGCTTTTCCCTTCAGCAACTCGGCGATAAGCACAGCTTGAGGGTAACCAGTGAATAGTGTCCAGTTTCTCAGGTGTCAGCTGGATACAATCCGGCACATATTGCAGCCGGTTCGGATAATCCGAACAGCGGGCAGTTTTGCAGTCCAGTAATTTGCAAGCCACTTTGGTATAGGCGACTTCGTGGGTGTCTTCATCTTCCAGCTTGATCAGGCAGCAAAGCCCACAACCGTCACAAAGCGCTTCCCATTCTTCTGGCGTCAGCTCAGTGAGACTATATTTTTTCCAGAAGTATGGACGTAAGGCATCAGACATAATCAAAACGGCTATGGTAAAAATCAGCTTATTATACCAAGTCTCAACAAAGGAAATGTAGGGACATGAATCTTATTAATATCACGTAAACTATTGTTAAATCAGAGACAGTACATCAACAAAACACTAACAGTGCCCAAAATCGAATATTCCTATACTGGATTTGAGAATAAAAACACATGGAGAATTGATATGTTTCGCTGGGCTATTATTTTTGCTGTGATTGCCTTGATTGCCAGTCTACTTGGTTTCGGTGGAGTAGCAGGCTTATCTAAGGATTTCGCAATTATCTTATTGGTGATTGCCGTTATTCTTGCCATTGTTGGTTTCCTTTCTCGCGGCAAGGTCTAGCGACTGAGTTCTGCTTAAGGAAAAGTTTCCTACAGAAAAAACAAGAGCCATTTGGCTCTTGTTTTTTTATGCGCCCAAAATGAATTACGGTTTGATATGGCGTGGTCTGAAACCAGCAGCGACCAATGCGGCCAAATACGCCACGACTCCTACCACACATAAAATCAGCACTTCCAGTACACGCATCCACTGTGATACATCACCATTGTACCAGCTCAGTGCATAGGCCAAGGCTGCAATCATCACCACATTGGCAAACATGAATTGCATAAAGATTTTTTTCCAGTGTGCCCCAAAACGGAAAATATTGCGTTGATGCAGATAGAAATACAGCAGACCTGCATTGACCATGGCTGAACCGGTCGAAGCCAGTGCTAGTGCCATATGCTCCGCTTCCCAATGAATCAGCTTAAAGAAACCAATAAAGATCACGTTCAGAATCGCATTGGCTGCTACCGCCATTAAACCGACGCGTACCGGTGTACGGGTATCCTGCTGGGCATAGAAGCCGGGAGCAAAGACTTTAATCAGCATAAAAGCAATCACACCGCCACTCATACATTGCAATGCCAGCGCCGTCATCTGGGTATCTTCAAAAGTGAACTGTCCGCGTTCAAATAATGCCTGAATAATCGGTGTTGACAGCATGAACAAGGCAATACTGGCTGGTAGACCCACCAGCACGATGACTTTTGCTGCCCAATCCATCATACCGCGGAATTTTTCCGGATTCTTTTCTGTATGCTGTGTGGATAAAGACGGCAGAATCACGGTACCGATGGCCACACCAATCAGACCCAATGGCAACTCGGTCATGCGTTCAGCACTATACAGCCACGATACTGAACCATCCTGCATGAAAGAGGCCCAAACCGTATTCAGTAACAGGTTGATCTGGGTGACCGATACACCAAACAGAGCCGGTAGCATCAGTTTCATGATGCGATCCACCCCTTCATGCTTGAAGTCTACTTTCGGTGGAATCAGCAGGTTTTTACGCCATAACTCTGGAATCTGGATTGCCAGCTGCAAAATCCCGGCAATGACGACTGCCCAGCCTAGCGCCATAATCGGCTCTGCCATAAAAGGGGTGAGCCAGAGCGCACCGGCAATCATGGCAATATTCAATAAGACCGGAGCAAAGGCTGGCGTACTGAAAGAGCCATAACTGTTCAGAATACTGCTGGCAAAAGCCGTTAGTGACATAAACAGCAGGTATGGAATGGTCAGGCGGAACATGTCTGTAGCCAGCGCAAACTTTGCTTCATCGCCATGAAACCCTGGCGCATAGATATACATGATCACCGGTGCGGCAATGATGGCAATCATGGTCAGGGTGGTCATGAAGGTAGCCAGACAGCCAAAGACCCGGCTGATCAGGATCTGCACTTCTGCATGGGTGCGACTGGTCTTATATTCAGTCAGTACCGGAATAAAGGCTTGGGAGAATGCCCCTTCTGCAAACAGCCGTCTGAAAAAGTTTGGAATACGAAATGCCACCACGAAGGTATCGAAATCTTTACCGGCACCGAATACATTCAGTAAAACCACATCCCGGACCAATCCCAGAACCCGCGACAACATGGTCATCGCACTGACAATTACGGTCGAACGCCAAAGCGCCATCCTATTCACCTAATAATTAATTTGGGCCTATTGTAATGAAACTTGCAAAAGAAGTTCATTGCTTAATCACATGACTTCCTGAAGGGTCATGGGTTCTTATAATGTTGTAACTGGGCACGAAAAGCACACCAGTCAAAATATGGTCCCGGATCGGTTTTACGTCCCGGTGCAATATCCGAATGTCCGGCAATATGCTGCTGCATTTTTGGATAATAGTCTTGTAAACAGGCGGTGACTTTGACCAAGGCATCATATTGTGCCTGTTCAAACGGCAGGTCATCACTGCCTTCCAGTTCAATCCCGATGGAATAATCATTACATTCTTTTTTGGCCAGATAGCTGGAACGACCTGCATGCCAGGCTCGGTCATTGAAATTCACAAACTGCAGCACTTCACCAGAACGCAAAATCAGCAGATGCGCCGACACCTGCATGCCTTCAATAGTCCGAAAATACGGATGCACTGACCACTCCAGCTGATTCTGAAAAAACTGTTCAATATAGCCACCACCAAACTGTGACGGCGGCAGACTGATGTTATGGATCACCAGTAACTGGATGTCGGTATGTTCAGGCCGCTGATTAAAATTTGGAGAAGGGATCTGGCGCGCCCCGAGCAATTGCCCGTCCCGGATTTGAAACTCAGCTGCCTGTTGCATAAAACTGTCCTGTACAAAAATAAAATCTGCAATATCAGGATTGCAGCCGGCTTAATGCTAAAACTTTCATAGGCAAATCTCAATTCATCCCGGCAGGCTGTATGAAAAATCGCTCATTTTAATGTAACGGTGTTAAGATAACGCACAATTTTTCACGGCTAAAAAAGATACGGAAATACTCATGAGCATATCTCAGGCTTTGCTAGAACAGTCGATTCAGATCAATATTCAACAGGCACTCTCCGAAGATATTGGCGATGGTGACATTACTGCCCTGCTGACTCCTGAAGATGAACAGGCGACTGCCACGATTATTAGCCGTGAAGCAATGGTTCTTGCTGGTCAGCCTTGGGTCAATGCCCTGATTCAGGCCTATGATCCGAGTGTAGAAGTGATCTGGCTAAAAAATGACGGCGATCATGTCGCTGCCAATGAAGCTTTTCTAAAACTGGCCGGTTCTGCACGTAGCCTACTGACTGTAGAACGCCCTGCCCTGAACTTTGTACAGACGCTGTCTGCAGTTGCGACCAAAACAGCAACCTATGTCAAAGAGTTGGACGGTCTGCATACCAAGCTCTTAGATACCCGTAAAACGCTGCCAGGCTTACGTATTGCCCAAAAATATGCTGTTGCTGTCGGTGGTGGTCAGAATCACCGTCTGGGCCTATTCGATGCCTTTTTGATTAAAGAAAATCATATTATGGCAGCCGGCGGCATTCGCCAGGCGATTGCCATGGCCCACCAGATTGCACCGGGTAAACCAGTTGAAGTGGAAGTTGAAACCTGGGATGAACTGAATCAGGCCCTAGAAGCCGAGGCTGATATCGTGATGCTGGATAATTTCAGTCAGCAGCAAATGATTGATGCCGTTAAACATGTGGCTGGTCGCTGTAAACTGGAAGCTTCAGGCAATATCACCATTGATAACTTACGTGAAGTGGCGAGTACAGGCGTAGATTATATTTCGATGGGCGTACTGACCAAAGATGTCAAAGCCATTGACCTGTCGATGCGTTTTAATGGTTAAAGTCTTATTATTAAAAAAGGGTGCCACAGCACCCTTTTTCTTATTCTCAAGGATATAAATCATAGAGGTTGAATGGCCTCTACTCTGTTAATTGGTATCACTTCCTCGTTCCATATTTGCACCATCACGGTTTTCATCACGAGAATTCGAATCACAGGCAGTTAAACCCAGTACAGCAAATACTGAAAATGCCATCAACCATATTTTCATGTTATACCCCTCTGAATGAGATTTGGTTAAAAGATCATCGCTTAAAACAGAGGTTACACAGTAGACAGATCCTGTTCATTTTTTGTCAGGCAATGTGTAGGTACAATAAAAAACGCATCCGAAGATGCGTTTTTTACAACTTGAAAAGCTTACCAGCCCAAAGCTTCTTGCTGTTTCTTGATCAGTTCCTGAATCCCTTTTTCAGCCATGGCCAGCATGTCATTGCATTGCTCACGGGTAAATGGCTTATCTTCAGCAGTACCTTGGATTTCAATAAATTCACCTGCCTGAGTCATCACGACATTCAAGTCAGTCTGACAGTTTGAATCTTCTTCATAGCAAAGATCCAGCAAGACTTCATCTTTAAAAATACCTACAGAAATGGCTGCTACCAGACCTTTAAGTGGGTCCTGTTTAATTTTCTTTTTCTCAAGCAATACGTTCATGGCATCAATCAATGCTACGGCTGCACCCGTAATTGATGCAGTACGGGTACCACCATCTGCCTGGATCACGTCACAGTCAATGGTAATGGTATTTTCACCAAGTTTTTTCAGGTCGACCATTGAACGTAGGCTACGACCGATCAGACGCTGGATTTCCTGAGTACGGCCACTTTGTTTGCCGCGAGCAGCTTCACGATCACTACGGGTATGTGTTGAACGTGGCAGCATGCCGTATTCTGCTGTTACCCAGCCTTGACCCTGACCTTTCAGGAAACGTGGTACAGAGCTGTCCACACTGGCAGTACACAGCACTTTGGTATGACCAAATTCAACCAATACGGAACCTTCCGCATAACGTGTATAGTTACGGGTAATTTTCACTTCACGTAATTGATCTAATGCTCGTTGGTCGATACGCATAATAGGTCCTGCTGTTGACTAAAAATAATTGCGGCTCAGTATAACAGAAGCCTCCGCCAAGATTGGAACAGAGGACAGATCATTTACAAAATCACTGGACACGCTTTGCTTGTATAGATTTTTCAGTCCATCTGCGCTACTGCGATGGACAGATGTTTTTTGCTAAACTGCAAATCTGCCGAAGGAAAATCCCTATGTCTTTACGTGAAGAACGCAAGCACCAAAGCCGCCAGGCCCTCCTCGATGCTACCTTGGCATTGAGCAGCCGTGGCTATGCATTTAGCAGCATCAGCCTGCGCGAAATCACTCATGAAGTCGGGCTGGTGCCTGCTGCGTTTTATCGACACTTTCAGAATATGGATCAGTTGGGCCTGGAACTTCTGGATCAGGTGTCAATTCATCTCAAAGGTGTGCTGAGTCAGTTGGGACCTGCAGATTTTTCTCTGGATGAGCTTTCAGCCAAAATCGAACTGTTTTTTCAAGCAGTCGATGCCCATCCCGAAGCCTGGACATTTGTCAGTGCCGAACGTTGGGGCGGTTCCAACATTCTCAGACAAGGGATTGAGCGGGAAATTCATTATCTGACCCAAGATTTAAGGCATACCCTGGAACAGATTCCAGCCGTCCAGCAATCTCCTTCTCCAGCCGAATTAACCGCACTGGCACAGATCTTAGTTCCTCTCGCATTAAACTGGGCTATGGGCTGGATTCAGCTTCAGGCACAGCCTGATCCTGCACTGCGGCAAACTCGGATAAATGACTTCAAAGCGCAAAGCCTAAAGCAGTTAGAACTGTTATTTCGTGGAATTTTATCTCAAGCCTGAGATCTCATCTGAGTGAAATCTATTTCGCAGTTCAATTTTATCCTGACATAAAAAACCCGCATATAACAGCGGGTTTTTAGATTCATGCAGATCTGGTTTTATTTAGCTTTACGCTCTTTTTCAACCAGATAATTTACCACTTGAACCACTTTGGCATCATCGCCCTGAACCACATACTTACCATTTACGGTTACCGCTGGTACGCCGCTTAACTGATAAGTCGCAGCCAGATTTTTGGCCTGTGCGATTTTTGAAGAAATCGGGAATGATTTATAAGTGGTATTAAATTTCGCTTCAGAAATACCATAACGGGTATAGAACTTAGCCAATTGAGCCTGTTCCAGAATTGGCTGTTTCTTCGCATGAATATCATGGAATAGCTGCAAATGTGCTTTTTGACGAACACCTAGAGCTTCAGACACATAATACGCACGAGCTGCCTGTTCCCATAGTGGATTCATCGCGGCTGGGGTACGCACGAAACGTACATCTTTAGGCAATTTTTTTAACCAGCTTTGCATGTGTGGTTCAAGAGAATAGCAGTGACCACAGCCATACCAGAAGAATTCACGGACTTCAATTTTCCCCGGCTTTTCAACTTTTACTGGATTCGCCAGGACTTGATAGTCTTGACCTGCTACAAAGTTGGCGGCCATTGCACTGCCAGAAAATGCCAAAACAGATGCGGCTACAGTGCCTAAAATAAATTTTTTCATTGGGATTATCGTCCTCTAAATCATTATGTCTAATTTATGGCTTCACTATAAAGTAATTATGCCGGTTTCGTTTTTATTCTGTGAACTTTTTTACAGCTTTTATCGCTTTTTTTTCCAGAATCGCTACACTAAACAAGTGTACTGATTTACAAGAAGTTAAATCTGTGTATACCGCCTCTGGGCGAACTTAAATTTTAAATAATCACGACTGATTGAGGTAACACCGATGTCGCAATTGAATGTTGATCCACAAGAAATTGCCAAGTTTGAAGCATTTGCAGCCATATGGTGGGATCAGCATTCCGAGTTCCGCCCATTGCATATGATCAATCCGTTGCGTCTCAACTGGATTGATGAACATGCTGGTGGCTTGAGCGGCAAGAAAGTGCTGGATGTGGGCTGTGGCGGGGGCATCCTGTCAGAAAGCATGGCGCGCCGTGGCGCTCAGGTGCTGGGCATTGATATGGGCGAAGCGCCACTGAATGTGGCACGCATCCATGCTGAGCAGGAAGATGTTAGCAATATTGAATACCGTCAGATTCCGGTAGAACAGCTGGCAGAAGAGCAAGCCGGTCAATACGATGTGGTTACCTGTATGGAAATGCTGGAACATGTACCTGATCCAGCCTCTATTATTCAGGCCTGTTATAAACTGGCCAAACCAGGTGGTCATGTCTTCTTCTCGACCATTAACCGTAATCCAAAATCTTATCTGTTCGCGATCATTGGTGCAGAATATATCCTGCGTATGCTGGCCAAAGGTACACATGATTACAGCAAATTCATCAAGCCGTCTGAACTGGCGCATGACATCCGTAATGCCGGTTTAAAACTGAAAGATATGACTGGCCTGCATTATAACCCGCTGACCAAGCGTTACTGGCTGGCACCGAATGTTGACGTGAACTATATGGTGTATACCGTTAAAGAAAGTGCGCAAGAGGCTGCCCAATGAAGGCGGTTCTATTCGACCTAGATGGTACTTTAATTGATACTGCGGCTGACTTTATCCGGATTATCCAGCATATGTGCCGCGAAGCCGGCCGTGAAGTGGTTGAAGCTGATCTGATCCGTACCCAGGTTTCAGAAGGTGCCCGCGCTATGGTCAAATTGGTCTATCCGGAACTACAACTGGAAGATCCAGTGTTTTTGAATCATCGCCAGCGTTTTCTGGATATGTATGGTGCAGATATTGCTGTGGATACAGACCTGTTCAGCGGAATGTATCCTCTACTTGAAGAATTAGAGGAAAATGATATCCCTTGGGGAATCGTAACCAATAAACCGCGCTGGTTGAGCGAAGCTTTACTCAAAGCTTTAAACCTGACCGAGCGCTGTGCCGTACTGGTCTGTCCGGAAGATGTAACTCGAACCAAGCCAGATCCGGAGCCAATGTATCTGGCTGCCCAGCAGTTACAGCTGGCTGCAGAAGACTGTATCTATGTCGGTGACCATCCACGGGATATTGATGCTGGCCGCAATGCCAAAATGTATACCATACTGGCAACATACGGTTATTTACCACTGCAATACAAAGATGACTTAACAGCCTGGCAAGCCGACTATATAGTGAATACAGTGAATGAGTTACATCAGCACATTCAGAAACTGGTCTTGAGCGAGCCAAGTGTCCTGTCTTGATTCCTGAAACTACTGAAGACACTTAACAATAATAATGAGGAGGTAGATAATGAAGTATTCAGAATATCAACCTCGCCCCGATCTGTTAAAAGATCGTATCATCCTGATCACGGGTGCGGGCGATGGCATTGGTCGTGCAGCAGCAATCAGCTATGCCCTGCATGGGGCGACTGTAGTTCTGCATGGGCGTACCTTAAACAAGCTTGAAGTCATTTATGACGAGATTGAAAGCTTGGGGGCGCCGCAACCTGCCATTCTCCCATTGCAGTTATCTAGCGCCTCTGAACGTGATTATGAATTATTGCTCGACACGCTCGATCGTCAGTTTGGCCGTCTGGACGGGATTTTGCATAATGCCGGTATTTTAGGCGAGCGAGTGCCACTGGCAGATTATCCGGTTAATGTCTGGGATGATGTCATGGCGGTTAACCTTCGTGCGCCTTTTGTGATTACCCAAGCCCTGTTACCTCTGCTGGAAAAATCCAAACATGCTTCGGTGGTCTTTGCCAGTTCCGGCGTAGGTCGTGAAGCCCGGGAATGCTGGGGCGCTTATTCAGTTTCAAAAATTGCCATTGAAGCAGTGAGCCAGTTATTTGCCAAAGAACGGGTCAATTCGAATATCCGTTTTAACTGTATCAATCCAGGCGCTACACGTACCGCAATGCGTGCCAAGGCTTATCCGAATGAAGATCCGAAAACCTTACCGACACCGGATTCCATCATGCCAGCCTATCTGTACCTGATGGGTGAAGATAGCTTGCATATGAACGGTCAAAGTATTGATGCGCAGGACTAATCTTTAATTGACACCTATTTAAAAGCCAATGTCCGCATTGGCTTTTTGTTTTTTTTAAACTCTATAAAGATAAGACCCATTTGAAAGCTGGCTTATTCTTCTGCCCAATTCATCCAGATTTCAGACTGAATCAGCCAGACCTTTCTTATTTCTACAATACTGTCTTTATTCAGTTCGCTGCAAATTCCCCTATACTAGCGCCAACAGATTTTTATTTGAGTGCAACATGACTGACTTAAACAACATCACCGTGACGACTTTGGAAGATGGCATGGTCTCTCTGCTGGTCGATCAGCAGCCGATCTCTGAAAAATACGGCATGAAGTTTGATGCCAGCATTGTCGATGACATTCAGGCACTCGAAAATGGTCAAAAACTGAAACTGTTTGACCAGTTTGTCTTTTCCCATACCGATCTGAATTTTGAACATTCCTATCATTATGTGACGGGTATCGAAAAGCTGGGCGATCGTTATCAGGTAGCGAAACACTTTGTCTATCGCATCAAGATCGAAGGTCAGCCTGAAATTGAACATGTGATCAGCAATCAGGGCAAAGCAATGACAGCAGAAGATGTGCGTACTTTTATTCAGGCACATGTACAGAAATCCCTAAGTGACTATACTGATCTGAACTATGCCTATTAAGATCGTTCATTAGATCCCGAAAGAGCACATTTACGGATGATGCTCTTTTTTTATCCTTAAATTCTTTAAAAAACAGACATAAATCGTTTTAACGAATCAATAATATAAAATTATTCGGTTTCTCAAATTAATATAAAATTTTTATAATGCTTTTCAAGTTAAATCAAAGCGAAGGAAAATTAAATGGCAGACCAAAAACGTAAAACTGAAACTATTCGTCGTATTGAAAACTTGCAGTTATCAACTGCCCTGATTTTGGCTTTAGAAGATGCAGTCGAGGCAGAGTCTGTGGCTGAAGCCATTCAGTCCTTACAGGGTTTAACGGAACAGTGGAACTGAAAAATTGCAATGACCAAATCAAGATCCGGTGTTTAAAAAGAATATTTTTCCACTAATTTGAGACGGTTTTGATACACAATTCAGGACATTGCGCTTGCATCTTGATCCCGGTTTTGCTGAAATGCCAATGGGGCTGGGCATAACTGGTCAACTGACTGAAGTGCATCCTAAGCTTATGTAAAATCATGGCATAATCATAATTTCTCTGTAATTGATATAAAACTTCAGCCAGTTCTTCACAGTTTCTCTGCAATTTTTCCGTACATTAGTTACTGTAGAAAATGAACAATTGAATGAGGGCTCAACATGAAAAAGGTTCTGGTAGCATTGGCGATGTCCTGCAGTGCATTCATGCTGGCAAATGTTGCAAACGCTGCCCCTCATTTCAATGATGAACAGCGTATGGAACGAGGTCCGGGTCATCATCAGGCCAAGAAAGCGCTTGAGTTCCATGACGATCACCAAGACCAGTATGATAAACGCCGTATGCGTGAAGAACGTGGTGTTAAACGTCTGCAGCAGTTACGCTGGCAGCCTGGCTATGTCATGCCGCAGCATTATCGCAGTAATGGCTACAAGGTCGAATATAAGGACCATAAACTGCCTAAACCAGACCGTAAGCAGCAATGGTACAAAGTCAACAATGACTACATTCTGGTGAACTCTGAAAATAACAGTATTGTCCGGATTATCGGAGACTGATTTAGAACCTGATGCAAAGCCCAACCTCGTTTGGGCTTTTTGATTTTTCGGATGAGCCTTTTTAGGCTTTTTCTTATTTTAGAGCTTTCCTTTTAATCGTGGCTAATCTCCTAAATTCCTTCATGAATTTAACAATTCCACTAAACTGGCCTCACGCTTTCTATCTACTTATTCGCTAATTTAATCTCATCGAAAACATGTACAGATTTTTAGGTGAGAGCCATGAAAAAAGTTTTAACTACAATTGCCTTATCTCTTAGTGCGCTGGTTGCTACTTCTGCAATGGCAGCACCGCAGCATCATGATCCACGTTATGCACCGCATAAACCAGCACCGCACTGGGATCATAAAGATGCGAAAAAATGGGATGACCGTCGTTATAACAACCGTGGGGTTAACCCAAGCCGTGACTGGCGCGTAGGTCAAAAACTGCCAAACCAGTATGACAACCGTCGCTTTGAAGTCAGTGGCTATGAAGCACGCCGTCTGCCGAAAGCAGGTAAAAACCAGCAATGGTACAAAATCAATGGTGACTATGTGCTAGTCAACGATCGTAACGACAAGATTGTTCGAATCATCAACTAATCATTCTCTTTTCTGCCCTTCTAGCAGACACCTGAAGCTCGCTTCAGGTGTTTTTTTATCTCTGTACTTCCACTTCAGTATTTTTTCATTAGAATCAAAGCTAGATCTTTAAATATTGAAATAGGCACAGCTATGACTGCAGCAGAAACCTCACCGAGCAACACCTTGCAATATGTGCACTGGTTTCGCCATTCTGCGCCTTATATCAATGCTCATCGCAATAAAACCTTTGTGATCATGTTTGATGGTGAAGCGGTATTGCATGACAACTTTCAGCACATCATTCATGATATTGCCCTGCTCAATTCTTTAGGAATCCGTCTGATTCTGGTGCATGGCGCACGTCCGCAGATTAACCAGAATCTGGCTGCGAGTGGTTTCGAGACCCCTTTCCACCAGCAGCGTCGGGTGACGACACGTGAATCCTTAAGCTGTGTACTGAATGCTGTAGGATCGATCCGTTTACAGATTGAGGCGCTATTATCGATGGGGCTGGCTAACTCACCCATGTATGGTGCGCGCATTGATGCCGTTTCTGGAAATTTTGTGACAGCCAAACCTTATGGCATCCGTGACGGGGTCGATTTTCAGTTAACTGGTGAAGTTCGGGCGATTGATACTGATGCGATTCAACGTCATCTGGACAATCATAATATTGTGATTCTCGGTCCGACCGGCTATTCAACGACAGGCGAAGTTTTTAACCTTCTAGCTGAAGAAGTTGCAACCAAAACTGCGACCCGCCTCAAAGCAGATAAACTGATTATCTTGGGTCGACAGCATGGTCTGCTCGACAGTAAGGGCCAGTTAAAACGGGAAGTAACCCCACAGCAACTGGATGACTATATTCTTTCTGATGAACAGGATATTGAAATTCGGCTCCAGCTCAAGGCCGCTCAGGAAGCTTCCCGAAATGGCGTCAATCGTGTTCATCTGATTTCATATACCTATGACGGCGCCTTGCTGGAAGAACTGTTCACCCGGGATGGTTCCGGCACCATGATCACCGATGCGCATTATGAAGAAGTGCGTATGGCCGACATTCAGGATGTTGGTGGCCTGATCCGCTTGCTTCGCCCCTTGGAAGAAGAAGGCATTCTGGTTTACCGTTCGCGGGAACGTCTGGAAAATGAAATTGACCAGTTTGCCGTAATTGAGCGTGACGGCATGATTCTGGCTTGTGCTGCCCTGTATCCGATTCCGACTACGGGCAATGAACTGCGTTCTGCAGAAATCGCCTGCGTTGCAGTAGATCCAAGTTACCGTCAATCCAACCGCGGTAGCCAGATTCTGCATTATCTGGAAGATAAGGCCAAAAGTCTGGGTATTCAGCAACTGTTTATTTTAACGACCCGTACTGCACACTGGTTTCTGGAACAGGGCTTTGAACCGGCATCAGTAGATGATTTGCCCGATGCCCGACAGGCTTTTTATAATTATCAGCGCAATTCAATTGTCTGCAAAAAGTCACTTTAAAGTGACTTTTTTTATGCGCTCTCATATCTTTATTTTAGATAACGATATTCATAAAACCTGCATTCAGTATAAAAATCTTATTGCTGATTTTCTAATAAGCATATCTGGTCACTTTATTTAGAATAAATAGTTTTATATTTCATTATCTTATACCAATTACTCTTTCTTCCTAAATTAATATGTAAATCACTTTCCTGCATAAGTTTTGCACTTTTTTATTTATCTTTTTTCTTCATTAGAAATTCCTGAATAGTTATTTTTTTAGAAAAGTAAAAAGCTTTAGCGTATGCCTAAGCTCTTCATTTCACATTTCTAAATTTTCAGGAGTTCTGATTCATGCGCCAATCACACATTCAATTATTCACAAAAACTGCGGTCCTTAGTGCTGCGGTGGCTGGCGTGATGATGCTTTCTGGCTGTGGCAAAAAACAGGAAGCCGTGACCCTGAATATTGGTTTCCAGAAATATGGCGTACTGCCGATCTTAAAAGAACGTGGCACCTTAGAAACGTCATTAAAAGAACAAGGCGTGAATGTGAAATGGGTTGAATTCCCGGCTGGTCCTCAGTTGCTTGAAGGCTTGAATGTCGGCAGCGTATCTTTTGGTGAAGCCGGTGAAGCGCCACCGATCTTTGCTCAAGCAGCGAACTCAAATCTGGTCTATGTGGCCAATCAGCCTGAAGCACCGAAAGCTGAAGCGCTAATCGTACAAAAAGATTCGAATATCCAGTCAGTTCAGGATCTGAAAGGCAAACGTGTTGCCTTAAATAAAGGCTCAAATGTTCATTACTTACTACTTAAAGTCCTTGAAGCCAACAATCTGAAACTCAGTGATATCGAAGTGGTTTACCTGCCACCTTCTGATGCCCGTGCCGCTTTTGAACGCGGTGCTGTCGATGCCTGGGTGATCTGGGACCCGTTCTTCGCTGCAGCAGAACATCAGATTGGTGCCCGTGTCATCGCAACGGGTGAGAACATCATCAGTAACCATCAGTTCTATCTGGCAGATCGCAAGTTTGCTGAAGCCAACCCACAGATTATTGAAGCTGT
Organism: Acinetobacter sp. YH12235; assembly: GCF_013417705.1. Classification (NCBI taxonomy): domain Bacteria; kingdom Pseudomonadati; phylum Pseudomonadota; class Gammaproteobacteria; order Moraxellales; family Moraxellaceae; genus Acinetobacter; species Acinetobacter sp. YH12235. The sequence continues at coordinate 118,102 of NZ_VPDL01000005.1, forward strand.
CGTGAATGAACTCAATCTGACCACTGAGTGGGTCTCTGCTCATCAGGATGAAGCCGCCAAACTTCTGGAAAAACCAACAGGTCTGGCATTTGATGTATTGAAAACGTCTATTTCACGCATGGGTTTTGGAGTAAAACCACTCACTCCCGAAGTGGCACAAAAACAACAACAGGTGGCTGATGCCTTTTATGGCCAGCAACTGATTCCAGCCAAACTGAATATTCAATCTGCAATTATCGCGAAGTAAACCAAAGAACAATTTAGGGGATTTAATCATGACTCAACATCAGCTACACAACAAAGCAATCACATGGTTCAAGACCTCCAGTCATGGAATGAACGCTGCATTAGTTGCTTGCGCGATGTTGGGTTCAAGTGCCGCTTGGGCAGTAGATCCTTCTGTTAAACAGCTTCGTGTGGGCTATCAAAAAGCTTCTGTGAACCTGGTCATTGCCCAGCAGCAAAAACTGTTTGAAAAAGAATTTCCAAATGCAAAAATCAGCTGGAATGAATTCCCAGGCGGACCACAAATTCTAGAAGCATTGGCGGTAGGTTCTATTGATGTAGGTGCAACTGGAGATACACCTCCTGTCTACGCTCAGGCAGGCAATAAGCCATTGCACTATTTTGCTTATGAAACTGCAAAACCTTTATCTTCTGCCATTCTGGTCCAGCATAATTCCAAAATTACCAAGCTGAGCCAGCTCAAAGGTAAACGTGTCGGCGTACACCGCGGTTCAAGCTCACATTATTTACTGGTGCAGGCAGTACGCAAAGCGGGTCTGCAATGGACCGATATCCAGCCGGTCTGGTTAAGCCCTGCTGATGCGCGTGCAGCTTTCCAGAAAGGGGCGATTGATGCCTGGGCGATTTGGGATCCGTACTATGCTGCGGCTCAAGTAGAAGATAAAGCCAGAGTTTTATCTTCAGGCAAGGGCTTAAGTCCCAATTACACCTTTTACCTCGCTTCAGAAAATTTGATCAAAAATCACCCGCAAGCCTTAAAAGGCATTATCAAGCAGGTCAATGTTGCAGATAAATGGGTACAAAGCCATAAGGCTGAAACTGCAAGCATCTTTGCACAAAGTACCGGTCTAAAACCGATTGTCAGCCAGACCTTTATCCAGCGTCGTCCGAATCCGTCTGGTGCGGCACCGCTCACCAAGAAAGTGATTGCCGATCAGCAGGAACTCGCAAACCATTTCAGCGAACTCAAGATCATTCCGAAATCTATCAATATTCAGCAAGCCGTTTGGGCAGGCAAATAATCTAAGGATCAAAGACATGAAAATTTTCTGGTTTATCCCGACACATGGCGACAGCCGCTACTTAGGTACCAGCAAAGGTGCACGCCAGGTTGATCATGCCTATATGAAGCAGATTGCGGTTGCGGTCGATAATCTTGGTTATGAAGGTGTATTAATCCCGACTGGCCGTTCATGTGAAGATCCATGGTTAACTGCAGCCAGCCTGATTGATGCCACTAAAAAACTGAAATTCCTCGTCGCGCTGCGTCCAGGTGTTACTACGCCTGCCCTGACTGCACGTATGGCTGCAACCTTTGACCGTCTGTCTGGTGGCCGTGTATTGCTGAACCTGGTGACGGGTGGTGATGAGCAAGAGCTAAAAGGCGACGGCGTTTATGAAGATCATGCAACACGCTACAAGACTGCAGCTGAATACACCACCATCTGGCGTGAAATCCTGACCCGTTCACATACCGGCGAAAGCTTCACTTTCCATGGTGAACGCTTAAGTGTGGACGATGCCAAACTGCTTTATCCACCAATTCAAAAACCATATCCACCACTCTGGTTCGGTGGTTCTTCAGATGCAGCCGTTGAACTGGCCACTGATCAGGTTGACACTTACCTGACTTGGGGTGAGCCACCTGCAGCAGTGAAAGAAAAAATTGAAAATGTGCGTGCCAAAGCGGAAGCGAAAGGTCGCAAGCTGAGCTACGGTATCCGTCTGCATGTGATCGTGCGTGAAACCAATGAAGAAGCATGGAGAGCAGCAGACGAGCTCATCCAGTATGTGGATGATGCCACCATTGCTGCTGCACAAGCGAAATTCAAGCAAATGGACTCTGTCGGCCAACGTCGTATGGCTGAGCTGCACAATGGCGACCGTAGCAAACTCGAAGTGTCTCCAAACCTGTGGGCAGGTGTAGGTCTGGTACGTGGCGGTGCAGGTACAGCGCTTGTAGGAGATCCAGAAACTGTCGCAGCACGTATTCAGGAATATGCTGATCTAGGTATCGATACCTTCATTTTCTCAGGCTACCCACATCTGGAAGAATCGATCCGTTTTGCGGAACTGGTATTCCCATTACTTCCGCTTGAAACTCAGCAAAAACTGGCTCAGCCAAACCTGACTGGTCCATTCGGTGAGATTGTGGCAAATAACTACACTCCAGATGAGAACAAGAAGGCTGAGAGTATTCAGGAGCCAGCTTAATGTCGAAAGTCGTTTCAGTTGAAACCCTCGCAGAAAAGAAGGTTTCACGTGGAACACAGCTTGGGCAGCGTTTGCTGCCCTGGTTAGTTCCTGTCGGATTAATTCTACTCTGGCAAATCGCGTCGAGTACCAGTTTGCTGGAAAGCCGCATTTTGCCTGCACCAAGTGCCGTAGTCATCGCGTTCTGGAATTTGCTGCTCAGCGGTGAATTGTGGACACATGTCAAAGTGAGTGCTGGCCGTGCCTTAAGTGGTTTATTAGTAGGTGGTGGTCTAGGGCTGATTTTGGGTCTACTGAATGGTTCATCCAAAACGGCTTCTACCCTGCTGGATACCACCTTGCAAATGATCCGTAATATCCCGGCTTTGGCCTTAATTCCACTGGTCATCTTATGGTTCGGGATTGATGAATCAGCCAAGCTGTTCCTGGTCGCGATTGGTGTGTTTTTCCCAATCTACATCAATACCTATCATGGGATTCGTTCAGTCGATCCCCAGCTGATTGAAATGGGTAAAAGCTATGGCCTGACTCGCTGGCAGCTTTATAAAGAAATCATCCTGCCAGGGGCAATGCCTTCAATTCTGGTCGGCCTACGTTTTTCACTTGGTCTGGTCTGGGTACTGCTGATTGTGGCTGAAACGATTTCTGCCCAGTCCGGTATCGGTTATATGACCATGAACGCGCGTGAATTCCTGCAAACTGATGTCGTACTGGTGGGTATTTTACTGTATGCCCTGCTCGGTAAACTGGCAGATGTCCTAGCCGTGGCCTTAGAACGATTCCTGCTGCGCTGGCATGCTGGCTATCAAAAATAATTGAAAAAATATTGAGGAGCATGTGATGACTGATCTCAGCTTAGGGCGTCTTGCCAATGATCCGACTGCAGTGCAGGAGCCTGCTGCAACCGACATCAATCCCAATGCCGTTGCGGGTGCCGAAATCATTATTGAACAGCTGCACAAGTTCTATGGTTCGGTGAAGGTACTGGAAGATCTGGACCTGCATATTCAGCCGGGTGAATTTCTGGCGATTGTTGGCCGTAGTGGTTGTGGTAAAAGTACCCTGCTCCGTCTGATTGCAGATTTAGAAAAACAGAGCTATGGCGAAATTAAATTCAAGTCCGCACGTCATATCCGTGAAGGCATCACCGCTGATGATATCCGCGTGATGTTCCAGGATCCGCGTTTATTGCCATGGCGCAGCATCGAACAGAACGTACAACTTGGCTTACCAAAAGACCAGCATGGCAATGCTTCACAAATGCTGGAGAAAGTCGGCTTAAAAGAAAAAGCTGGGCTTTGGCCTTCACAATTATCTGGTGGTCAGCGTCAGCGTACAGCTCTGGCACGTGCCTTGTCACATAAGCCACGTATTTTATTGCTAGATGAACCACTTGGTGCGCTGGATGCCCTGACCCGTCTGGATATGCAGAACCTGATTGAAAAATTATGGACTGAACAGGGCTTTACCGCGATTCTGGTCACCCACGACGTGAGTGAAGCCGTACAACTGGCAGACCGGATTATCCTGCTGGATAAAGGCCATATTGCCAAAGAGTTCAAAGTTGATCTTCCACGTCCACGACAAAAGAATGTGAAATTCGCCGAACTTGAACAGCAGGTTCTGAATGCCGTTCTGGCAACCTAAAATGTGAGGGAATCTGGAATAACTGTTTATTCTGGATTCCTTATTTCGAATCAAGAGAATATCTGTCTCACTGATTATTTATTCAGCAATTGGCAAAATTTCAACTTCATTCATTAATTTTATTTTAACTTTATGATGCTTCAAGGTAATAATTAGTACTTAAAAAATCATCAACCTTTTCAAAAGCTTGGTTTTTAATTCCTGCGCCTTAAACCGATACTAATTATTTCTTTAATCTAAAGAATAAATCATCATTATTCATAAAATTAGCACCTGACTTGATGCACAAATCTGATGATTTGACGTACAATTAAAAATTCCCTTTTTAATTGTTTTTAATATTTGCTGATGGAACAAAAAAAGAGTACTCAAAAACGCAACCAGCTGCTGAATGCTGCGCTCGATGTTTTTTCCCTATACGGTTTTAATGGGGCGAGTTTAGATGAGATCGCGCAAATTGCAGAAATGCATAAGTCGAATATTTTCTATTATTACGAAAATAAAGAGGCGCTCTATGTAGAGGTTTTAACGACCGTTCTACAAAAATGGCTGGCACCTTTACAAATGCTAGAAGCTGATCTTGAGCCTGAAGAAGCGATTACCAATTATTTGATGCAAAAAATTGAAGTATCGCGTACCCAGCCTAAAGCTTCACGCCTGTTCGCTCTGGAAGTGATTCAGGGTGCGCCGCACATTTTAGAAATCTTAAAAGGTCCATTGAAAAAACTGGTCAAGCGTAAAGCCAAAGTGATTTCAAACTGGCAGGAACAAGGCAAGATTTCTAAAGATATCGATCCTGAACTGCTGATTCTGAATATCTGGGCGGTAACCCAGAACTATGCAGATTTCGCGACTCAGATGGAAATGGTAACAGGCAAGACCTTACGTAACCGCAGCATGCAACAACGGATTATCCAGCATACTGTACATATGATGCTGTACGGCGTACTTCCGCGTACACAAGAAAAATAGGTCAACGCAAAAATTATTTGGCATACGACCATAAATTTTATGGTCGCCGACCCCTTCTCTCACCCTTTATTATTATTTTAACGTTCGATATAAATTCAATAATTTCTGCGCACCCAGCAGCAGATTCTCTTCCCAGTCCAAGTGAGCGCTATCATCTGCACCGTCAGTAATATATTTGACTGAAATCAGGCGCACATCCAATTTTCTGCATACCTTGGCCAGCGCATAGCCTTCCATATCCACCAGCTGACAAGCCACTTTTGGTAAGTCTATTTCAAAGCTGTCCCCTGTTCCACAAACCCCTTTCGGTAAATGGGCAAAGAACGGTTCCAGATCAATTGCACCCGGCAAATGATTATCCATCGGGGTAATGCCGACGTCAAACCCCAAGGGTGAAACATCCATATCACGTTGCACAAAACGCTTAACTTCGACCAGTTCATGCGCCTTGAAATGGGAACTGCCTGCGGTGCCCAGATTAATCAGGGTCTTACAGCGAGTTTTCTGAATCACTTCAAAAGCCTTAAAAGCAGCATTCACCTTGCCGATGCCACTATAGTGGACTTCTACACCTTCTGCTTCGAACAAACCTTTGGATTCACTGGCCAATGCCATAATGAGTGCCGAATCTGACATGCAAACTACTCGATACTGAGAAAACCGTGACATTAGAAAGCAAAATCCAGGCAATGAAAAGCGGGTTTTTAGATTTCTGTTTTGCAGATCTTTCACTTAAATAACCGCAGAAGATTCTTGGATGGCACACTTTCTTCTTGATGGGTTTTGTGATTTTTCAATAATTTTTTTGCATAAAAACACAACAACAAGACGAATCGTTGAGATTATGGCAATATATAGCCTTTCCTATTTTTCAATTCCCTGATTTCGCCTATGCAGCTGCTCCGTCTCAATGCTTTAGCGTCACATTCTGAATTGCCAAAAACCGCCGTTACGATTGGTAATTTTGACGGCGTGCATCTGGGTCATCAGGCCATGATCAAACAGTTAAAAGCTGTTGCAGAAGCTGAGCAACTAAAAACTGTTGTGATGATTTTCGAGCCACAACCGCTTGAATTTTTTAAAGGTTATGAAGCACCGCCGCGTATTTCCTCTTTGCGTGAAAAAGTGGAATATTTAAGCGAACTGGGTGTGGACTATATTGCGGTCGCCAAGTTTGATCATCATTTTCGTAGCCTGAGTGCCGAAGCCTTTGCCGACATTCTGAAAGATAAACTGAATGCAGCGCATCTGGTCTTGGGGGATGATTTTCACTTTGGTAAAAACCGTCAAGGTAATAGTGAATTCCTGCGAGACTACGGATTTAAGGTTACCAACCTGCATACCATTGCCTTGGATGGTGAACGGGTCAGTTCTACCCGCATCCGTCAGACTCTGCAAGCGGGTGACCTGGCTCTGGCAGCCAAATTACTGGGACGTCCTTATAGTATTACCGGCCGGGTGCAATACGGCGACCAGATTGGTCGTACCATTGATTTCCCGACCATTAATGTCCGGTTAAACCGGCATAGACCCTGTCTGCAGGGTATTTATGGGGTTGAAGTCGTCTGTGAAACCGGATCACTCAGCGCCAAGGTTCAGCAAGAAAATCCTGAACAGCCGGGTATTGCCGGCTATGATCAGGGCAGCCTGTTTGGTGCCGGTCATGTAGGTACCCGCCCTGCGATCAAACAGACTCATCCGGAATGGCGATTAGAAGTACATTTTCCTGATGTTTCTGCTAATCTGTATGGCCTGTTAATGCGGGTAACCTTCTTGAATTATCTGCATGGCGAAAAAGATTATCCTTCGCTTGAAGCGTTAAAGGCCGGAATTGATGATGATGTTGAGAAACTGCTTGAGTTTCGTCGAAAACACCCCACATTTCCCTTTTAATGTCCCGTATTTTTATTGTAAAACGTGTCAGTCTAATGACTGATTAAATTGGAAGACAACTTGCATGAGCGATAAGCAAACTCCTGAAAATGCAGTGGATTATAAAGCCACGCTGAACCTCCCAGGTACTGACTTTGCAATGAAAGCAAATCTGGCAGTACGTGAAGCGAAATGGTTAGAAGAGTGGTATGCCGATGACATTTATCAGCAGATTCGTGCATCGCGAATTGGCAAGAAAAAATACGTGCTTCATGATGGCCCTCCATATGCCAATGGCCAGATTCACTTAGGTCATGCAGTCAACAAGGTACTTAAAGACATCATCATTAAAAGCCGCATCATGGACGGCTTTGATGCGCCTTATGTGCCAGGCTGGGATTGTCACGGTCTTCCAATTGAACTGAAAGTTGAAGAAAAAGTCGGTAAGGTCGGCGTTAAAGTGGATGCGCCTACTTTCCGTAAAGCTTGCCGCGAATATGCATTGAGTCAGGTGGAGCTACAGAAAAAAGACTTCATCCGTATGGGCGTGTTTGGTGACTGGAGCAATCCTTACCTCACCATGAACTTCAAGCAGGAAGCCAACATCGTGCGTTCACTCGGTGAAATCGCGAAAAATGGCCATATCCAGCCAGGTCTTAAACCGGTGAACTGGTGTCTGGACTGTGGTTCAGCACTGGCTGAAGCTGAAGTTGAATATGAAGATAAAAAGTCAGACGCGATTGACGTGGGTTTCACCGTGGTGGATCTGGCGGATCTGTCTGCACGTTTAGGTGTTGAAGTTAAAGACTCAACCGATATCGTGATCTGGACGACTACGCCTTGGACCCTGCCTGCGAATCAGGCGGTTGCTCTGCACGCTGAAATTGAATACCAATTGGTTGTTGCACGTGGTGAAGATAAAGCGGCGCAAAACTTTATCCTGGCTAAAGATCTGGTTGAATCTGCGACTGAACGTTATGGCTTTAACGCGGTTGAAGTGATTGCCGATTTTGCCGGTGCGAAACTTGAGAATCTGGTACTACAACATCCTTTAATCGCTGAGCGTCAAGTGCCAGTTATTCTGGGTGAACACGTTATTGCAACCAGCGGTACTGGTGCTGTACATACTGCACCTGGCCACGGTGTGGACGATTATAAAGTTGGTCTGCTGTATAACCTGAAAGTAGATAATCCAGTGGGCGGTAATGGTGTGTATTTACCGACTTCACCACTATTTGCAGGCGAACATATCTACAAGGCCAATCCACAAATTATTGCGGCGCTTGGCGAAGCTAACAAGCTATGGGCACATAAGCCGATCAAGCATAGCTACCCGCACTGCTGGCGTCATAAAACTCCGATTATCTTCCGTGCGACCCCACAATGGTTCATCAGCATGGATGAAAAAGGTCTGCGTCAGGGCGCATTGAATGCCATTGAAAATGACATCAGCTTCGTTCCGGATTGGGGTAAAAACCGTATCCAGGCAATGATCGAAGGCCGTCCGGACTGGTGTATCTCACGTCAACGTACCTGGGGTGTGCCAATCCCATTCTTCGTGCATAAAGACACCAATGAACTGCATCCTCGTACACCTGAACTGATCGAAGAAGTGGCTAAACTGATCGAACAGGAAGGTATTGATGCCTGGTATAACCGTGAAGCGAAAGACTTCATTGGTGATGATGCTGAGCAGTACAACGCGGTTCGCGATACCTTAGACGTATGGTTTGACTCTGGTACAACCCACTATGCAGTGCTGCGTGACCGTGAAGAATTGACCGATCCGGCTGATCTGTATCTTGAAGGCTCTGACCAACACCGTGGCTGGTTCCAGTCTTCATTATTGACCTCTATGGCAATCAATCAACGTGCGCCATATAAAGGTCTGCTGACTCACGGTTTCGTGGTCGATGAGAAAGGCCGCAAGATGTCGAAATCGCTGGGTAATATCATTACTCCGCAAGACATTATCAAGAACATGGGTGCAGACGGCCTGCGTTTCTGGATCGCTTCAGCAGATTACCGTTATGAAATGACCGCAGGTAAAGAAATCTTTAACCGTGCATCAGATGGTTACCGTCGTATCCGTAATACTTTGCGTTTCTTGCTGGCAAACCTGAATGGCTTCAATCCGGCAACTGATGCCCTACCTGTAGATCAACTGATTGCACTGGATCAATACATCCTGCAACGCGCCAATGATGTACAGGAAACCATCAAGAAAGCATATGAAGATATGAACTTCCATATCGTGACCAATGCCTTGACCAATTTCTGTATTAACGACCTCGGTGGTTTCTACTTAGACATCATCAAAGACCGTCAGTACACCACTAAAGCAGACTCGCAGGCACGTCATTCTGCGCAAACTGCGCTGTATCATCTGGTACAAGCCTTTGTTCGCTGGATGGCGCCAATCCTGAGTTTTACTGCTCAAGAAGCATGGCCATTGATTCCGGGTCAAAGCGAGAAATATGTCTTTACTGCTGAATGGTACGATATTCCAGTTTCAGCACAGGCAAATCTGTTATCTGAAGCAGACTGGCAAACCCTGATTACAGTGAAATCTGCGGTGAACAAGCACATTGAAAATGCGCGTAACGAGAAACTGGTGGGTTCAAACCTGTCTGCCAAAGTTGAGCTGTGGGCCAATGATGAACTGAAAGCTGTTCTAGACCGTCTGGGTGATGAGCTGCGTTTCGTTCTGATCACTTCTCAGGTGATTGTGAATCCGTTTGATGCTGCTCAAGGCAATGATGCTGAACTTGAAGGTCTACGCGTGAAAGTATCTGCGGCAGATGGCGAGAAATGTGTACGCTGCTGGCACGTGCTTCCTGATGTGAATACACATGCCTCACATCCAGGACTATGCGGTCGTTGTATTATTAACCTCCCGAGCGGCCAAGGTGAAGAGAGAAAATATGCCTAACCCACAGCAGAAAAAGGGTCTGTTCCAGTTCTATCCTCACAATTTGTGGTGGATCGGACTGGCTATTCTGGCGATCATTCTAGATCAATGGACCAAATGGATTGCGGTAACACATCTGGAATATGCAGATCCGGTGCCCGTCCTGCCCTTTTTAAATTGGACACTGTTACATAACTATGGCGCTGCCTTTAGTTTCTTGTCCGATGCTGGTGGCTGGCAACGCTATTTCTTTACCTCTCTTGCAGGTTTAGTGTCTGTGGTTTTCGTGTTCTGGCTGATGCGTATGCCAAAGAGCATGAAAGTCTTGCCACTAGCAGTTGCCCTGATTCTGGGTGGTGCTATTGGTAATCTGATTGATCGCATTTCTTTAGGTTATGTGGTCGACTTTATTCATGTCTATTATCAGAACAGCCACTTCCCTGCTTTTAATATTGCGGATAGTGCCATTACTTTAGGTACGATTCTGCTGCTGATTGATACGTTTTTCCTGGAAAAACACCGAATTCAACGTGCACAGGCGCAACATGACTGATTTTATTAATCCTAACGAGGAAACTCGTGTTGAAGACGGCTCTAAAGTCGAGCTTCATTTTTCTGTCGCGATCGAAAGTGGCGTAGAAATTGACAATACCCGTAGCCGTGAAGAACCGGTAAGCCTGACCATTGGTGATGGCAACCTATTACCAGGTTTTGAAAAAGCCTTAATGGGCTTGCGTGCCGGTGACCGTCGTACTGTCAGCCTTCCACCCGAAGAAGCTTTTGGTCCGTGGAATCCTGAAAATGTTCAAAAATTTGATACGGTGAAATTTGGCGAACGTCCGATCGAAGGTCACATGATCGAGTTTGAAGACAAGGCCAAATCGACTTTGTATGGCGTAGTAAGATCCGTAAATGATGATATTACCGAAGTGGACTTTAATCATCCTCTTGCAGGTAAAAATATCACCTTTGAAGTCGAAATCTTCAAAGTCACTCCGGCTGGCCAGCAAGGCGTGAAGCTGATGTAATATCAGCTAATCACATGATTTAAAAGAGCTCCTTCGGGAGCTTTTTTAGTTTCTAGATACAAATCCTCTCTAGTCTCTATTAATAAATCTGATTAATTTAATTTGATGAGAATACGATAAGAAAGGGAAAGATATGAAAATTTATATTGTGGTTGGCAGTGTGCGTGAAGGACGTACAGCAATTAAGGTCGCACATTGGGTACTACAGGAAATTAAAAAATATGGTTTTAGCACGCTTGAAACCGAACTTGTCGACTTAAAAGAATGGGACCTTCCGCTTTTTGCTGGTTCTCATCCCCCATTGACCGGTATTTATGATCAGCCGAAACAGCAGGAATGGGCCGACTTTATTGCTCTTGCGGATGCATTTATTTTTATCAGTCCTGAATATAACCATGGCTATAGCCCAGCATTAAAGAATGCCCTGGATTATCTGGCCAAGGAATGGCAAGGCAAACCGGCAGCTTATATCGGTTATGGTGTCACCAACGGCTCACGTTCCATTGATCAGATCCGTCAGGTCGGCACTCAGCTTGGCATGGTGGATACCAATGCGATTGTAGAGCTGCGGGACATTTTTAGTCGCAATAAGGACTACAGCTTTGAAGGGAATGAATTCGAAAATAAAACACTTAGAGATGTCGTGGATAAGCTGATCCAATATGTCAGTGCCTGAGGACGACAGCGATGTGCGCTTTAGCCTACAGGCAGCGCAGAATTTGTCGGCTATTCCCACTTTCAGTTCAAGGCTATAGTTTGATTCATAGACAGACAGGAAGTCTGCAAAGCGATACAACAACAATAAAAAGCGCAGAGTAACAGGACGTTGACAGGTTAGACAGGAGTCAGATCTGAGAAGCAAATCCAGAAAAGCCTCAACAGGATGTTGGGGCTTTTTTGTATTTAAAATCTGGTATTTTTCTTAAAAAAATCAGATTTCTACATTAAAGCCTAAATTGACATCACAGGCCGCTTGCCCACCGCGGATTCCCCAATTTTCCAATGGACTTTCTCGCAGATGAATCAGAATATGATCAGGCGGAATGCCCAATTTTCCCAAGCTTTCTATAATCTGCTGATACAGTTTGCGCTTGGTCTCCAGACTTCGGGCAACGAAGCAGTCAATAGTGATCAAGGTAAAGTATTCAGGCTGGGCCAGATGAGCCCATATATTGAAAACGATGGGCTTCATGTACCACCAGCCGGATATTACGATCATAGTCAGGCAGTTGAAAGGCATTTTTCACACAGTGAAATACGCTGTCGAGTAACTGCTCTTCATCAGCCTGAGAATACTGTTGCCGGACTTCAATTTGAACGGTAGGCATGTGCTTCTCCTTTTTATTATTTTATTGAATTCTTTTAAATATTTTTTTATTGAATAGAGAGATGAGCTTCAATAAGGTCTTCTATCTCTACCATATCGCAAAGTTATCCTGATAACTTAGGATTTAATCGGATAAATATTTTCAAGTGACCTTGTCGCCTCTGGCCTACAGCAGATGCGGTCAATGCCTCTACTCGGTCTTTCTGACTCAGGCTATATTGAGTACATACCAAGACAGGAAGTCTTGCAAAAACAAGAATAAAACATCGGCAGGATGCTGATTGATACCGGAGGATAGGTATCTGAGCTAAATTTGAAAAGGCCCTCACAGGAGTTGGGGCCTTTTTCTTTCATTCTGATATTAACTATTTAGCTTTTTACTGAGATGCGATCATATTAAGCAACTTGGCTTTTGGACCATCTTCAATCACCCAGAGTGAGCCATCTTTGGCCTGAATCGCACCACGAATCCGCTCTTTCATATCCAGTCGCTGTATTTCTTTCGCAGGATTTTGAGTGGTATCGATTACAATCATTGCCTGAGAAGACAGACCTGTAGCAATGGCTTTATTTTTCCATTGAGGAAAGCTATTGCCAGTATAGAACAGCAAGTCTGAAGGAGAGATTACGGGAGTCCAATCTAATGCCGGTGCTTCGAACTCTGGTCGGGTACTGTGATTTGGAATCGGCTTGCCATCATAATGCTCCCCATTAGAGACAATCGGATAGCCATAATTTTTGCCCTTCATCACTTTATTCAGCTCATCACCACCTTTAGGCCCCATTTCAATCACCCAAAGCTGCCCTTGTGGATCAAATGCCAGACCGAGAGGATTACGGTGTCCCAGACTCCAGACCTGCTTGGCAATTTCACCCTGATTCATAAATGGATTATCGGAAGGAATTGAACCATCATCATTCAGACGAATAATCTTGCCGGCATTGGATTTCATATCTTGAGCTGGATTAAATTGCTGACGTTCACCCGAACTGATCCAGAGTTTGTTATCTGAGCCAAAGATAATCCGGTGCCCATAATGGCCCTGACCGGAAGAAAATTTCGGTACCTGAGTCCAGATTTTTTTGATCTGAGTGAGTTGTGGTGTGCTCTTGGTGAGATCCAACTTGCCACGAACCACGACTGCACCATAACCACCCTGCCCTTGTTCAGCATAACTGAGATATACCCACTGATTCTTGGCAAAGTCAGGATGGAGTACAACATCGCCTAAGCCACCTTGTCCGCCATAGGCCACTTGAGGAATACCCTGAACAGTTTGAGTGCTGCGATTGGCTGGATTAAATAATTTTAACTTTCCAGATCTTTCGGTAATCAGTAAACGTTGATCTGGCAGCTCAGTCAGTGCCCATGGCTCATTCAACTGCGTAAATTCTTTAACTTTATAGGCTTGCTGTGTGGTTTTGGCAGAGGATTGCCCAGCTGCCGGTGATGAAATCTTGTCTTGGGCACAGGCAGTCAGGCTATAGGAACCTAAGCCTAATAATAAAATTGCTGCAATTTGAGTTTGTTTCATTGTTATTTTTCATGCTAATTTCATTCAGATAAGTACCAATTTAGCATTCCAGACAGCGGCTAAAATAATAAAAAAGTAAAGGAATCGTAAGCGGATATAACATAATCTCAATAAGATAGCTGATGTATTGATTAGATTTTTTATTATTTAATATAGGCTGAATCACGAAGAATTTTCGCCTGATACAACCGCTGATCTGCTGTTTTCAGTAAACGGTCAACATTTCTATAGATATGTTCAGCATCCATAATCGCTGCCCCAACACTGATACTGATCCAGGTCTTGTCATCCCCACGATTGGCATGTTCCAAATTGAGCTGACGAATGACCTCACAAAGTTGCTCGGCAAAAGCTTCGGCTTCCTGCGAGGAAATATCTGCCAGTAAAACCGCAAATTCCTCACCCCCATAACGTGCCAGAAAGCCATTTTCAGGCAATATTTGCTGAATGGTTTGAACCAGTGTTTTTAAAATATAATCACCTTTGAGATGACCATAATAGTCATTATAGTTTTTAAAATAATCGACATCGATCATGTAAACAGCCAGCGAAGTTTGGTTTACGATCGCATGTTCATATTGCTGCTGAAGCTGTTCATTTAAGGCAAAGCGATTATAGGCACCTGTCAGCGAATCCAGCCTCACCTGCTGCGCGAGTTTCTCATTAAGCAGAGTAATATCACGTGTACGGTCCTGAACCTTCTGATCAAGTTCTTTATTCAGGCGCAAAAGCTGCTTGTTTAACAACTCGGTATTAATACTTTGCACCGCATAATTACGGCTGAGCTGAAAGGTAATTAAAATAAAATAGGCACAGGAGGTATAAAATGCAATTTCAACTGAATCAATTACCTTAAGCGCAAGTAAATAGTCATGCAGGAAGGTCAGGCAGACCAGCACCACCGCAATAGAATTGATCTTGGAATAACGCACATGCGATTTGTGCATGCGGTAAGCGCCATAAAGCAGATTAATAAAAACCAGTACTGCAATACTAAAGCTTTGGAAAAAGAAGCTCTGGAAGATATAAGGCAGCGTAAACAGGGTCACAGCTACATTGATACTAATTAGCAAAGCTGTGATTTTTAATAAATAAGGATTTAACAGTCGATACGGCAATAAATAGATATAAATCAGGAAGAACAGAGTCGCCAATTCAGTCAGTAAATACTCAAATCGTGTGCCCCATACCCAGGAAATATTCGTGAATAAAGTATAAATAAATGGAACTGCAAAGAAGCTACGCAGGCTCAAGCACAGAATAAATAACCCTAGAAACAGCAGCAAATTACCTGCTTGCGTTTTAAGGCTGCGAAATACTGCAAAGAACACCATAAAGCAGCCAATCATCAGCAGAACGCCACTGATCACACTTAAAGGAATCACCTGATCATAAAACTTATCCAGAATAGGCTGATTAAAGCCAATAAACATGCTGTTTTCCAGCCCGCCACGGATATGGTGATAACTTGAAGCCTGAATGGTAATCGTCACTTCCCGCTGTGAGGGAAAGAAGCCAGCTTTGGCGCCATCATGGTCTGATGCTGACCGTGTATGCCTACCTGCCCTACTTCTATCAGGAGATGATCATCGACATACATGCGATAAGCCCCATACTGGTATGGTACGTAAACATAAACCGCATGATTAATGGCTGATTCAGGCAGCCTGAAGGTTTTTTGAAAAGTTCCAATATAGTCTTTATGACCTGTTAAGGTCAGGAAAGAATTAGGTAAATGAACTTTTTCAACAGCCAGAGTCTGATTAGAGGAAGTTAACTGAGATGGTCACTGCCCAGAAGTGGGATCAATCAGCTGATTGGGGTAGAAATCCCATTCTCCATCGAGTTTGACATACTGATGATGATCAAAATTTAATTCTGTTACAGCGTATAGCTGTGGAGAAATCAAACTGAGCCATATCAACACAAATGTGTTTATGAGAATCTGCTGCATATGACTCAGAGAATAAAAAATATTTACACGAGTAGTATAACATTTTACAGCTGATCAGAGATTATACAGCTGTAAAAAATTAGTCGTTAAAGAGAGAAAAGTGATTATATAAATATAAAAAAAGCCCCCTGCGTGAGCAGAGGGCTTTTGGAATAATGAGCTGGCGATGACTTACTCTCACATGGGAGACCCCACACTACCATCAGCGCTAAGAGGTTTCACTTCTGAGTTCGGGAAGGGATCAGGTGGTTCACTCTTGCTATGGTCGCCAGCACAACTGGTATGCTTACTCGCTATGGTCTTATCTACGTTGCTTGCGCTTCGTTTGCCTAGCTTTCTTCAAATAGAATGCATTAACAGATGTATCTGAGTTCTTGCGAGTAGAACTAAGCAGTGCTTAATTATACTCTCATTTGTTCGATTAGCTTAACTAAATCAAGTTTTTGTCTGATCGTTAGATCAATATGAAATCAATTGATGCTTTATATACAACTGCTTGGGTGTTGTATAGTCAAGCCTCACGAGCAATTAGTATTGGTCAGCTTCATGCATCACTGCACTTCCACATCCAACCTATCAACGTCGTAGTCTTCAACGGCTCTTTAGGAGACATAAAGTCTCGGGGAAATCTTATCTTGAGGTAGGCTTCCCGCTTAGATGCTTTCAGCGGTTATCCCTTCCGAACATAGCTACCCGGCGATGCGACTGGCGTCACAACCGGTACACCAGAGGTTCGTCCACTCTGGTCC
>NZ_VPDL01000061.1:0-1476 GCF_013417705.1 Acinetobacter sp. YH12235
GTCGCGAACGTCGCCACCAGCATGGCCGACGCGCCCACTGCTTGAAGTAGACGGAAAGCGACAAAGGCCGGTGCAGTTGAAGACCAAGCTGCTCCCAGAGACGCAATGACGAAAGCCGTTGCGCCCGGTGATTAAGTTAATAAACATATTAAATCATTAATTAGTTTTTGTAGTTTAGAGAGTTTATTTCTTAGGGTTTCTATTCCTCAATTATTCCGTATCCTTCTGGTGCAGGAATCCCATGTTCCGAAGAACGACTGACTGATTCCCACTCTTTCCATGTAAATATACGTTTTTCTGCATTTTCAACAGCTAAATCATATACAAGGCTTCCCAGAACTAATCGGAGAGGCGGATTCTCACTATTAACCAGTTTCATTATAGCTTCGGCGGCTAACTTAGGATCACTATCCACCGATTCGTTTGAATATTGTTGGGCCAACTTTTCACGTAATGAATCATACTCTTTTTTCTGTGTAGTAAAACTCATTTTTAAGTATAGATTCGTCCAGTAACCTCCAGGTTCTACGATAGATACTTTTATACCAAAATGTGCAGCTTCTTGTGCTAAAGCCTCGCTAAATCCTTCTAAAGCAAATTTACTAGCGCTATAGATTCCCGACATTGGACCACTAATCAGTCCACCAATACTAGATATCTGGATAATATGACCTGATTCTTGTGCCCGCAAGTACGGCATAACAGCTTGACTTACCCATACTGTACCGAAGAAATTAGTTTCCATTTGGCTTCTAACTTCATCTTCACTAAATTCTTCAATCATTCCCATTACCATATTCCCTGCATTGTTAATGACAATATCGAGTCTTCCAAAATGTTTAATGGCAGTTTCCACTGTAGTCGAAACAGCACTTCTATCAGTAACATCAAGACTTAAAGGAAGTAACATTCCTTCAAACTGGCATTTTAACTCATTCAGTTTTTCAATATTTCTAGCAACACCAACAACCTTCTCTCCTGACTCCAATGCTTTTTTTGTGAATTCGTATCCTAGTCCACTGCTTGCACCTGTAATAAACCACACACGTGTATTTTCATTGTTATTAAATGTCATAAATAATCTCCTCCATTAATCATGTAATATTGGTATCATTCAATACCAATTTAAAACAAACAAAATAAAGAGCACAGGCAATCTGCCTATGCTCTAAATATAGAAATATAAAATTTCAACAGGATTAATCCGATTGTTGGTATCACAAATAAGCCATCAAATTCATTGATGTACCCTTTTCTACGAAGTGTCATGGGAGATCTCCCTTTAAAATAAAAAAGAGGAAGATTCCTCTCCCCCTTTTTACTATAACCGTATAATAAAGGTTTCCTATACGTATAGGAAGAATAAACGCCCTTTTCACCCAAGTCCAACAGCTTTGGACCGCAGTTGACTCTTTCGACACCCCTGCGATGCAACCCAATCCGGCTGACGGGGAGCCAGCAACGCTGAAAATTTAC
>NZ_VPDL01000062.1:0-1435 GCF_013417705.1 Acinetobacter sp. YH12235
GCTTACGCGCCTGCGCAATGGCTGCGTCTGGCGCCAGATACCGGCCTCCATCGGAGAAACTGTCCGAGGTTATGTTGACGATGCCGAAAATGATGAGCGATTTATTCATGGGGGCTTCTATAATAATCTCTGTACACGACAAAAATAGATAACTCATTGAAATAATGTCACAATAATTGTTTTCTAACGACGAATACTATGACACATCTCAATGAGTTATATCTTATCTTAAACAAATCTCTAAAATGGAACAAGTCACATTTAAAGTGCTTTGCGCTCATCATGCTTGTGATTATTTTAAAGCAAACATGTAATCTTTCTTCTGCATCTAAAGCCTTGCCCATCAAGTGTTTACCACAATCATTTTATCGACGTATGCAGCGCTTCTTTGCAGGTCAGTATTTTGATTATCGTCAAATTTCTCAGTGTCATCACCAGAACGATGGTGATGACTACGGCGATCTGACCCCAAAGGATTCGGCCTCCGCGCAATGCAGGCTCCAGTCGGCAAAAGAGACGGAGCCGATCAGAGAGTAGGCAAAATCGGGACGGGCAACAGGAAAGAGGATGCCGGAGGGCTGCCGGATACTATCGGCGGCAAATAGGATGGATCGCCTGTGCCGTTATCGTGCCGGTCGAGTGCCATCCAGGAAACGATTGGGCGAATCGCCGTCACGCTTCATTTTGCCTGCGAGGTTGAGTAGATTTTTCAGTGCGGAGTTGCGATTGAACGGCGACCAGACGGCTGTAAAGGCAACCGGCTCCGGTTCATCGAGGAAGGGCAGGAAGACGATGCCGGTCGTCGGCAACAATGACGTTGCCTCGCCGACGATAGTGATGCCGAAGCCTTGTCCGACCATAGATAGCAGCGTGTCGCGCCCCACATCAAAGCGCCGGATCGACGGTGCGGGCCAACGCCCGGCAAGGCGCAGCACGATATGGTCATGGACCTGCGGGCCGGTGCCACCATAGCGAACAATGAAAGTCTCGCCGACCAGATCGGACCAAGTGATTGCGGACTGCCCGGCGAGGCGATGCCCATCCGATAGCACGGCCACCAGCGGTTCGGTCCAGATCGGTCGGGTATGGCAGTCGGGCATCTCGGGCTTGCCCGCGACGAACACCACGTCGAGCTGGTCAGCACGAAGCTGCATCACCGCATCGCGGGCTGTGCCTTCGGTGATCTCAACCTCAATGCCCGTATGTTCTTCCCGATAATGACGGATCAGCTCCGTGAGAAAGCTGCGTGGGATTAAGGCATGGATGCCGATGCGAAGCCGGCCGTATTCTCCTTGAGCTGTCATGCCTGCGGTCTTCACTGCGTGATCGAGTTGATCGACACCCGCCGTGACACGCTCCATGAAGTGCCTGCCTGCGTCTGTTAGCCGAACGCCCCGCGCATGGCGCTCAAATAGCAGGACACCAAGGTTATCCT
>NZ_VPDL01000063.1:0-1404 GCF_013417705.1 Acinetobacter sp. YH12235
ACGATTGGTAAGAATCCACAACAAGTTGTTCTTCATGACGATGTATCTGAGGGTCTGTAGCTCAGTTGGTTAGAGCACACGCTTGATAAGCGTGGGGTCACAAGTTCAAGTCTTGTCAGACCCACCACTAACGACAAGCAAGCAATTGCAGAGTGAAGAAATCAGAGACATTGACTTATTGATAAGCTGGGGACTTAGCTTAGTTGGTAGAGCGCCTGCTTTGCACGCAGGAGGTCAGGAGTTCGACTCTCCTAGTCTCCACCAAATTTCAAGACAAGAAAAACAACGTTTTTCCTTGAAATTTAAGCAAGAAGCTACGCTTCGCGCAGTATGTGATCATACAGTAGCGTGAATGTTTAGTTCCTAAGCGATCAAGTGCGTAGATCCTAGAGATTAGCAAGTAGAAGCGTTAAGATACGTCCCACTTGATAATCTCTGTGATTTATCACAGTAATGCAATCCGACGAGGATGCATTAAATCATTAACAGAATATATTTGAGTTGAAATAATTTGTTCATACTCATGAAAGAGCGGAAACAAGAGATCGCAAGATTGATTGTTGAAGTGATTGAATGAGAACTAGCGAAATTAACTGAATCAAGCGTTTTGGTATATGAATCTAATTGAAGCTGTACAGTGATTAAGTTCACGAGACTCTAACTGTGTAATTAACTGAGTGATTGGTTGATTATGTTGTTTATCCTACTTGTAGGGATGAACGACTGTTTGGGGTTGTATAGTCAAGTAATTAAGTGCATGTGGTGGATGCCTTGGCAGTCAGAGGCGAAGAAAGACGTGATAGCCTGCGAAAAGCTCCGGGGAGGCGGCAAATATCCTGTGATCCGGAGATGTCTGAATGGGGAAACCCACCGGCTATAAGGTCGGTATCATAAACTGAATACATAGGTTTATGAGGCGAACGCGGAGAAGTGAAACATCTCAGTATCCGTAGGAAAAGAAATCAATTGAGATTCCCTCAGTAGCGGCGAGCGAAAGGGGAACAGCCCATTAAGTCATATCAGTTTTAGTGGAATGCTCTGGGAAGTGCAACCATAGTGGGTGATAGTCCTGTACACGAAAGGGCTGATATGATGATGTCGAGTAGGGCGAGGCACGTGAAACCTTGTCTGAATATAGGGGGACCATCCTCTAAGGCTAAATACTCCTGACTGACCGATAGTGAACCAGTACCGTGAGGGAAAGGCGAAAAGAACCCCTGTGAGGGGAGTGAAATAGATCCTGAAACCGCATGCATACAAGCAGTGGGAGCCACTTCGTGTGGTGACTGCGTACCTTTTGTATAATGGGTCAGCGACTTATATTCAGTAGCGAGGTTAACCGAATAGGGGAGCCGTAGAGAAATCGAGTCTTAATAGGGCGTTTAGTTGCTGGGTATAGACCCG
>NZ_VPDL01000064.1:0-1392 GCF_013417705.1 Acinetobacter sp. YH12235
TAATGCCAGTCAGTTAAGCAGACATTAGAAAAATGTAGTAAAAATGAGTGTATGCCAATACGCTCATTTTTTTATGACTTTATCTGAAAATTTAGATTGTACTCTTCAACATTCTCTACCTTCACTTAGCCATTTCAGTGAATTCATTGATTTAAATTGGATTGAAGAGAGCCTGCGTCAAACAGGTAAGGCTTCTATCAGGAGAAGAAAATTACCTGCCGAACATGTGGTATGGCTGGTGATTGGGCTTGCCCTGTTTCGAGATCAACCGATCGGGTATGTGGTAGAGCAACTAAAACTTGTGTTTGGTACCACAGAATATTGCGTTCCCAGTGCAGCAGTACAAGCACGACAACGCTTAGGGCGAGAGCCCTTGAATGCCTTGTTTTCTCTACTCAGCCAAGCCTGGTTTGAAGAATCCCAACAGCAATACTCAAACTTTCATGGCCTTAGTGTATGTGCTGTTGACGGGGTGGTTTGGTCTATGCCTTATACAGATGAGAATTTTGCACACTTTGGCTCATCTAAGGGTAAAACTGCGGTAGCACCTTATCCGCAAGTGAGAGCAACCTGTCTGGTGAATACCAACACCCATGAAATCATTGATGCCCAAATAGGTAGCATGGATCAAGGTGAACTTACACTGGCAAATCGATTATGTCCTCCATCGCATAGTATTACTCTGTTTGATCGAGCCTATTTTTCTGCTGATTTTCTAATAGGATGGCAAACACGTGCAGAGGCAAGCCATTGGCTTATGCGCGCAAAAGATAATTTACGCTATGAGATCATTAAGCGTAATTCCCAGCATGACTTTCATATCAGGATGCCAATATCAGCAAGAGCCAAGAAGCTGAATTCAACATTAGGGGATTATTGGGAAGCGCGTTTGATTGAAGTTGAGCAGGCAGGAAAAATTAGACGCTATATCACTTCATTAATAGATTCAAAGATATATCCACTGCTAGCCTTAGCAAAGCTTTATGCTCAGCGCTGGGAAATAGAAATGTGTTACCGAGAAATCAAAAGTGATTTACAGGAAAGTAAGCATTTGAGGAGCAAGCAACCTGATTTAATTTATCAAGAATTATGGGGTGTCTTCATTGCTTATAATATTCTAAGAAGACAAATGAAATATATGGCTCAACGTGCAAAAGTCAGTCCTTTGAGAATCAGCTTTCATATTGCATCTATCGGCATCCTTAATATATTAAGATTCGACTCTTTAGACTCCGCAGGGAATTTACCCAAACATCTAGAAAGTTTACTGGAGAAATCTAGGAGGTATGTTTTGCCTGAGAGGAGGGTTAGAAGTTGCCCAAGAGTTGTGAAAGGTAAACCACTGAAATACCCAAGAAAATGCCAGTCAATTTCTTAACTGACTGGCATTAC
>NZ_VPDL01000065.1:0-1391 GCF_013417705.1 Acinetobacter sp. YH12235
TAATGCCAGTCAGTTAAGAGATTGACTGGCTTTTTCTTGGGTATTTTTGAGGTTTTCCTTTTACAACCCTTGGATAACTCCTCACTCTTCTCTCAGGTATAACATACCGATTAGATTTCTCCATTAAACTTTCCAGATGTTTGGGGAGATTACCTGCAGAAGCCAAAGAGTCGAATCTGAGTAAATTAAGAAGGGCAATAGATGCAATATGAAAACTGATTCTCAAAGGACTTACTTTAGCTCGTTGAGCCATATGTTTCATTTGTCGTCTCAGAACATTATAGGCAATCAAGACACCCCATAATTCTTGATAAATTAAGTCTGGTTGCTTGCTTCTTAAGAGCTTACCTTTCTGCAAATTGCTTTTAATTTCTCGGTAACACATTTCAATTTCCCAACGCTGAGCATATAACTTTGCCAAGGCTATAAGTGGGTATGTCTTTGAATCTAATAATGAAGTAATGTAACGTCTGATTTTTCCTGCCTGCTCAACTTCAATCAAACGTGCCTCCCAATAATCCCCTAACGTTGGGTTAAGCTTCTTGGCTCTAGGTGATATTGGCATCCTGATATGAAAATCATGTGGGGAATTCCGTTTAATAATTTCATAACGTAAATTATCTTTTGCTCGCATCAGCCAATGACTTGATTCTGCACGTGTTTGCCACCCTATTAGAAAATCAGCAGAGAAATAAGCTCGATCAAATAATGTAATACTTTGTGCTGGAGGAGATAATTGATTTGCTAATGTGAGTTCACCCTGATCCATACTGCCTATTTGGGCATCTATGATTTCATGGGTATTGGTATTGACTAGGCACGTGGCTCTCACTTGTGGGTAAGGTGCTACAGCAGTTTTACCTTTAGATGAGCCAAAATGATTAAAGTTCTCTTCGGTCAGCGGCATAGACCAAACCACCCCATCAACAGCACATATGCTAAGTCCTTGAAAGTTTGAATATTGTTGCTGTGTTTCATCAAACCATGCTTGGCTGAGCAGAGAGAATAAGGTACTTAAAGGCTCTTGTCCTAAACGTTGTCGTGCTTGGACTGCTGCACTAGGAACACAATATTCTGTTGTACCAAACACGAGGTTTAATTGCTCTACAACATAGCTGATGGGTTGATTTCGAAACAAGGCAAGCCCAATAACAAGCCAAACCACATGCTCAGCAGGTAATTTTCTCCTTCTGATTGATGCCTTACCTGTTTGATGCAGGCTTGTTTCAATCCAATTTAAATCAATAAGTTCACAAAAATGGTTGAGTGATGGGAGAGAATGTTCAAGAGTGGATTCTAAATGTTCAGATAAAGACATAAAAAAATGAGCGTATTTACATACACTCTTTTTTACTACATTTTACTAAAATTTGCTTAACTGACTGGCATTA
>NZ_VPDL01000066.1:0-1342 GCF_013417705.1 Acinetobacter sp. YH12235
CCTATCTCAGTGATGTGCTGAAAAGGCTGCCGACACATAAAGCGACCCAAATAGAAGAATTACTGCCACATCGCTGGAAATCCAACTCAAATTAAAAAATAGGCATGGGGTTCAGCGGACGCTTACTTTTTAACTTTCTGATTAACTTCTCATTTGCTCTCTACGGCATTTTTCTTTCTGCTTCGCATACCACACTTCAATTTCTTCTGTATCAAAATAAACAGCAGACTGACGGGAAGATCCACTCTTTAACGGCTTTGGAAAAGATTGATCACTTTCCATGATTTTGCGCAAACAATCACGTGACACATTCAATAATTCACAAACTTGCTTGTATTTAAGGCGCAGCGGTTTAATTGCTTGAGTGGGAGGAAGCAAAGCTGAAATATCAAGACTTGCGGTATCACGTAACATGCTACGGCGGCTTTTTCTAAAGTAATCCACAATTATGGACTCCAAAATTATGTAATTCAGACTTAAGCCTACCAAAAGTTTTTTTTTAAAAATTATTTTCGTTGAAAACTCACAAAAAAATGCCACCTCAATGATGGCATTTTCTTAAATTATTTATTTTAAAAGAGATTTTATATAGTCACTCCACCATTGCATAACCTCCGCTCTCTCTTTTATATATGTATTTCTAAAATGAGCAGACCGGACTCTATCTGTAACATGACCTAAAACAGCGGCGATTATAAAAAACTCTATCACTAAACCGTTCATATAAATGCATAGCCGCCAAATAACTGAAACCAAATAGGGTTTATCGTCCTTTATATCCCAAGTTATTCAAGGCTAACTTGAATTAGCCATCAGACATTGATTTGTAAATATTTTTATTACTAGGAAACAAATATTCACTGCCACTACCTGATAGCTCCTTTAATTCACTTAATAGTTGTTTTACATGTGTAGATAAAGGAACCACATGTACTACATTTGTCCAAATATCATTTTCAAAATCAAACTGAACCCATTTTGCAGTTCTTAAATCTATTGGTCTTGGAAAGAGATGAATAAATAATTCCAAAGCAATAGCAGCTGATTGCTGTGAATAGTCTCTTATACAGGCAATCAGATCAGGTAAGTCATGAATATTAATATGTTTCAGTCTGTTGGAGGGCTTCTTGATTTCAAATGAAATGTATAAATGTAATTTATAAATAATTCTTAAATTTGTTTAAAATTAACATAATACACGTTATACGCATTTTAAATGTTAGAAACCATTTAAAGTGTCTATATTCTCACCAATAAAAATGTCTAGTTTATGATGGTTTTTACCATCATGGACTGGATATAAATTAGAGATGTTGATCACTATGTCTGACAAGGAAATTCA
>NZ_VPDL01000067.1:0-1321 GCF_013417705.1 Acinetobacter sp. YH12235
GATGTATCTGAGGGTCTGTAGCTCAGTTGGTTAGAGCACACGCTTGATAAGCGTGGGGTCACAAGTTCAAGTCTTGTCAGACCCACCACTAACGACAAGCAAGCAATTGCAGAGTGAAGAAATCAGAAACATTGACTTATTGATAAGCTGGGGACTTAGCTTAGTTGGTAGAGCGCCTGCTTTGCACGCAGGAGGTCAGGAGTTCGACTCTCCTAGTCTCCACCACGAATTAATTTAAAAGCACTGCTTTTTAAATTAATGAGGTTGATTGATTAGATGATAGTCAAACAATGCTGGAAAGAGCTAAGAAATAAGCGATCAAGTGTTTAGATCCTAGAGATTAACAAGTACAAGCGTTATGATACGCACCACTTGATAATCTCTGTGATTTATCACAGTAATGCAATCTGACGAAGATGCATTAAATCATTAACAGAATATATTTGAGTTGAAATAATTTGTTCAAACTCGTTGAAAGCAACATAGGCAACTATGAAGCGATTAGATGAGTTCTAGCGATTAAACTGAATCAAGCGTTTTGGTATATGAATCTAATTGAAGCTGTACAGTGCTTAAATGCACAAGACGCCAACTGTGAGTCGTAAGACTTGTTGCTAAACCTACTTGTAAGGTTTAACGACTGTTTGGGGTTGTATAGTCAAGTAATTAAGTGCATGTGGTGGATGCCTTGGCAGTCAGAGGCGATGAAAGACGTGATAGCCTGCGAAAAGCTCCGGGGAGGCGGCAAATATCCTGTGATCCGGAGATGTCTGAATGGGGAAACCCACTTACCATAAGGTAGGTATCATTAACTGAATACATAGGTTAATGAAGCGAACGCGGGGAAGTGAAACATCTCAGTACCCGTAGGAAAAGAAATCAATTGAGATTCCCTCAGTAGCGGCGAGCGAAAGGGGAACAGCCCATTAAGTCATATAAGTTCTAGTGGAATGCTCTGGGAAGTGCAACCATAGTGGGTGATAGTCCTGTACACGAAAGGGCTTATATGATGATGTCGAGTAGGGCGAGGCACGTGAAACCTTGTCTGAATATGGGGGGACCATCCTCCAAGGCTAAATACTCCTGACTGACCGATAGTGAACCAGTACCGTGAGGGAAAGGCGAAAAGAACCCCTGTGAGGGGAGTGAAATAGATCCTGAAACCGCATGCATACAAGCAGTGGGAGCCACTTTGTGTGGTGACTGCGTACCTTTTGTATAATGGGTCAGCGACTTATATTCAGTAGCGAGGTTAACCGAATAGGGGAGCCGTAGAGAAATCGAGTCTTAATAGGGCGTTTAGTTGCTGGGTATAGACCCG
>NZ_VPDL01000068.1:0-1302 GCF_013417705.1 Acinetobacter sp. YH12235
TTGGTAGTGTTCAAAAAACTGTGTCATTTCCTTAAACTGTTAAAAACAGGAATGATGCATTATGGCAACTACATTTGATTTTGAAACAGCCTTAAAACAACTCCAGTCAGGACAAGCACTGACTGGAGAAAATGGCATACTCACCCCTTTAATTAAACAGCTGACCGAAGCTGCTCTTGAAGCAGAAATCGAGAATTACATTGAAGCGAATCCGAAACAAGGTAATCGCCGCAATGGCTATACTCGCAAGACAGTAAAATCTACATCAGGTTCATTTGAGCTTGAAACCCCTAGAGATCGAAATGGTGAATTTGAGCCACAGTTAGTTAAAAAGAACCAGACCAAATTATCAGAAGAAATTGACAATAAAATCATATCACTCTATGCACTTGGTATGAGCTATCGTGATATTCAAAAGCATGTTGCTGATATGTATGGATTGGAGATTTCAGATGGTGCTATCACCAATATTACAGATAAGCTCCTCCCTCAGTTACAAGCATGGAAACAACGCCCACTCGATACAATTTATCCCTTTGTTTGGTTAGATGCCATACATTACAAAGTGAAGGATAAAGGTGTTTATGTGAGCAAAGCGATCTATACCATTTTAGCTTTAAATGTTGAAGGTAAGAAGGAACTACTCGGCTTGCATTTGTCGGAAAGCGAAGGGGCGAACCATTGGCTTAGTGTACTGACAGACCTACAAAATCGTGGTGTTCAGGATATTCTGATTGCCTGTGTAGATGGACTAAAAGGTTTCCCCGAAGCCATAGCAGCGATTTACCCTCAAACAGAAATACAACTGTGTATCGTTCATCAAATCCGTAATTCTTTACGCTATGTTGCCAGTAAAGATCAGAAGGCATTTATGGCTGATTTAAAGCCAATTTACCGTGCTGATACCAAAGGGGCGGCAGAAGTAGCACTGGATGAGCTAGAAGAAAAATGGGGCGAAAAATATGGTGTGGTCATTCAGTCATGGCGTACCAAATGGCATCTACTATCCGCCTATTTCAAATACCCTAAAGCGATTAGGAAGCCGATTTACACCACCAATGCCGTTGAAGCCGTACATCGTCAATTCCGCAAACTAACCAAAACCAAAGGAGCTTTCCCCAATGAGGATAGTCTGATGAAATTACTGTATATTGGTATTCAACAGGCATCAGAAAAATGGACAATGCCTATTCAGGAATGGGGACAAACGATTACTCAATTATCCATTTACTTTGAAGGTCGATTAGATGATATAATTAAAATCTAGTCAAATTTACTGACACAGAATTTTGAACGCCCTCC
>NZ_VPDL01000069.1:0-1295 GCF_013417705.1 Acinetobacter sp. YH12235
TAATGCCAGTCAGTTAAGCAAATATTAGTAAAATGTAGTAAAAATGAGTGTATGTAAATACGCTCATTTTTTTATGACTTTATCTGAAAATTTAGATTGCACCCTTCAACATTCTTTACCTTCACTTAGCCATTTTAGTGAATTTATTGATTTCAACTGGATTGAGGAAAGTCTGCATCAAACAGGTAAGGCATCAATTAGAAGAAGGAAGTTACCTGCTGAACATGTGGTGTGGCTTGTCATTGGACTCGCTTTATTTCGAAATCAACCTATCGGATATGTCGTAGAACAGCTAAAACTTGTATTTGGTACAACAGAATATTGTGTTCCTAGCGCAGTAGTACAAGCACGACAACGTTTAGGATCAGAACCTTTAAATGCGCTATTTTCTTTACTTAGCCAAGCCTGGTTTGAAGAATCTCAGCAGCAATACTCAAACTTTCACGGTCTGAGTGTGTGCGCTGTTGATGGTGTTGTTTGGTCTATGCCTTATACAGATGAGAATTTTGCACACTTTGGTTCATCTAAAGGAAAAACTGCTGATGCTCCTTATCCACAAGTGAGAGCAACCTGCTTAGTAAATACCGCGACCCATGAAATTATAGATGCTCAAATAGGTAGTATGGATCAAGGTGAACTCACACTGGCAAGCCAATTATCTCCTTGTTCACACAGTATTACCCTATTTGATCGAGCCTATTTCTCTGCAGATTTTCTCATCGGGTGGCAAAAACGTGCAGAAGAAAGTCATTGGCTTATGCGTGCAAAAGATAATTTACGGTATGAGATTGTGGAGCGTAATTCGCAACATGACTTTCATATTAGAATGCCGATATCAACAAGAGCTAAAAAACTTAATCCAGCCTTAGGAGACTATTGGGAGGCACGTCTCATTGAGGTTGAGCAGGCAGGTAAGATTAGACGTTATATCACTTCACTAATAGATTCAAAGAGATATCCATTATTAGCTTTAGCAAAACTCTATGCCCAGCGTTGGGAAATAGAAATGTGTTACCGAGAAATCAAGAGTAACTTACAGGAAGGGAAGCATTTAAGGAGTAAACAACCTGCCTTGATTTATCAAGAATTATGGGGAGTCTTTATTGCCTATAATATTCTAAGAAGACAAATGAAATATATGGCGCAACGTGCAAAAGTCAGTCCTTTGAGAATGAGCTTTCATATTACCTCTATTGCTATCCTTAACCTATTGAAGTTTGATTCTTTGGCTTCCGCAGGTAATTTGCCTAAACATCTAGAAAGTTTAATGGAAAAATCTAAAAGGTATGTTTTAC
>NZ_VPDL01000070.1:0-1210 GCF_013417705.1 Acinetobacter sp. YH12235
GGGATAAGTGGACGTTACTCGCAGAATAAGCACCGGCTAACTCTGTGCCAGCAGCCGCGGTAATACAGAGGGTGCAAGCGTTAATCGGATTTACTGGGCGTAAAGCGCGCGTAGGTGGCTAATTAAGTCAAATGTGAAATCCCCGAGCTTAACTTGGGAATTGCATTCGATACTGGTTAGCTAGAGTATGGGAGAGGATGGTAGAATTCCAGGTGTAGCGGTGAAATGCGTAGAGATCTGGAGGAATACCGATGGCGAAGGCAGCCATCTGGCCTAATACTGACACTGAGGTGCGAAAGCATGGGGAGCAAACAGGATTAGATACCCTGGTAGTCCATGCCGTAAACGATGTCTACTAGCCGTTGGGGCCCTTGAGGCTTTAGTGGCGCAGCTAACGCGATAAGTAGACCGCCTGGGGAGTACGGTCGCAAGACTAAAACTCAAATGAATTGACGGGGGCCCGCACAAGCGGTGGAGCATGTGGTTTAATTCGATGCAACGCGAAGAACCTTACCTGGCCTTGACATACAGAGAACTTTCCAGAGATGGATTGGTGCCTTCGGGAACTCTGATACAGGTGCTGCATGGCTGTCGTCAGCTCGTGTCGTGAGATGTTGGGTTAAGTCCCGCAACGAGCGCAACCCTTTTCCTTATTTGCCAGCACTTCGGGTGGGAACTTTAAGGATACTGCCAGTGACAAACTGGAGGAAGGCGGGGACGACGTCAAGTCATCATGGCCCTTACGGCCAGGGCTACACACGTGCTACAATGGTCGGTACAAAGGGTTGCTACTGCGCGAGCAGATGCTAATCTCAAAAAGCCGATCGTAGTCCGGATCGCAGTCTGCAACTCGACTGCGTGAAGTCGGAATCGCTAGTAATCGCGGATCAGAATGCCGCGGTGAATACGTTCCCGGGCCTTGTACACACCGCCCGTCACACCATGGGAGTTTGTTGCACCAGAAGTAGGTAGTCTAACCTTAGGGAGGACGCTTACCACGGTGTGGCCGATGACTGGGGTGAAGTCGTAACAAGGTAGCCGTAGGGGAACCTGCGGCTGGATCACCTCCTTAACGAAAGATTGACGATTGGTAAGAATCCACAACAAGTTGTTCTTCATGACGATGTATCTGAGGGTCTGTAGCTCAGTTGGTTAGAGCACACGCTTGATAAGCGTGGGGTCACAAGTTCAAGTCTTGTCAGACCCACCA